>JAFLCC010000009.1 GCA_017302835.1 Deltaproteobacteria bacterium
ACATGGAGTATTTTAAGCTTAAAATAATGCAAAAAGTTGGCTACCTAAACAGCCGTTTTGCCCTGCAATGGAAGTATGACCCTGAATCCAATTAAACCCCTATCCCCACAAAAAGAAGAAAGAGGCACGTACCTGTTTAGGCTTCGTACATGTGACAATCATGGCCGTCAAAAGTCATCTTATACATTATTTTTTTGATAATTGTTGAGCATTATTCTTCCAATTTAATGATCATAAGCCCATAAATTTGGCACTGTTTTGGCATACCCCTAGGAGGACCCATCATTCTGGAGTAAAAAAATGCCTACCTTTTCTAAATATTTTACTTTGCCAATTATTTCAAAACTTCCCGTTCTGATAATCGTCTTAAGCTTTGTATCGACTTCTTTTTCTGAATCTACTAGAGGCTGTAAATTTTATTATAGCCAAGAAAACGCTCATTCATCGGTAGGTTCTAGAATCAAGGACGCACTTTTGAGAAGTCCTGAATCACATCTTGAATATCTAATATCTAATGTTCTTTCAGCCGAGGTATAGGCCCTAACTGACGAGTACAAGAAAATTATTGAAGTTATTGGCAAAGAAGGTAAGGAGAATAAAGTATCTTATGCATTGAAATCGATTCCAATGGTTTTATCGAGATTTAAAAAAGTTGCTGATGAAACACAAAAAGAATTGGAAAAAAAAGTAGAGGATAGCAAAAGAATTAAAACACTCTCTGAGGAGCTCGGAAGATGTCAAGAAAATTTAGGTACTTGTAGTGCCATCTTAAGAACAGCGTTGACTTCAGCCGAAAAACATAAAGCGGCGGCATCCAATCTCTCGATAAAATTAATGGCTAAAGCTAAAGAAATACTTAACCTTCTTGAGGAAAATTCAGAATTAACTAAGAATTTTCCCGATGTCGTAGTGGCATCTTTAAGAGAGGCTCAAATTCAATTTTCTGAAATGATTCTTACGTATCACAGAAACATTGAGGCTGCTGGTAAAATTTTTAGTGAGATGGAAGATAGTTTAAGATCACTTTCTCCTGAATTAGCTGTGGCGGAAACTCGATTAGGATTTCTGCAGGCACAGGGAGCTGCGCTAAAAGGTGCACTTGAAAACCCCGACACTGATGATGCAAATTATGGTGGGAAAAATCAAAATGAATTGAATCCATCTGGAAATTTCATGGTAACAATGGACAGTCCTGAGGTTAATGGCGGCCTTGTTAAGTTTTTTAAAAGAGTTTTTAAGGGAAACCAGCCTTCAGCGTTTAATCCTTCGTTTGTAAGTGTACGAGTTAACAAAACATTTAGAATGGTTGCGGGTGACCGTCAGGTTACTGTGACCCTTACAAAACCTTTTGAGATTATGTCAATTCCGACAACTCGAGGTATGTGGAAAAAAGTTGCAGATTTAACAAATGAATATATGAGTATTGAAAAAAGAAGTGAATTTAATCTGGACCCTAAAAATTTTGTAAATAGGGATGATGAGCGACTTCCAGTCACAAATCATTCAGAATTGGAGATCTTTGGCTGGTTAGAAGCTCTAAACACTTTATCTTCAATGAACAATAAAAATATTCAAAGTGAGCTTTCATCGGCATTTCCAAATCATTATTTCGGGAAAAAATATCGATTACCGACAGTCGCGGAATGGGAATATGTTGCAAGAAACGAAGGTAATTTAGATTACAATGAATTTAACCAGCTATATTCAGGAAAAAAAATTAGATCTATCGGTTCATTTGGATGGACTTGGAGGGGTCATTTGGCCAAAACAAAGCTTAATCCGGTAGGTCTTTTGAATCCAACTTTTGTAAAAGGACAGCCAGTGTATGATTTGTTCGGAAATATTAGTGAAGCGACTTACAATCACTTCGGTCAGGGCGAGGTTTCTAACCTGCGACCTTTCGAAAAAGTCGTTCTTAAAGGATTTGACTCTCCTGATTTTTATCAAATTAAAGATCAATATTACAACAGTTGGAATGGCCTGTTGTTTGGATTTCGATTAGCTAGCGATATCCCACAGACCCCTAATCCTTAGAACAGAAATCTAGGACTAAAATAATTTATTCACAGCTAAAATAGAGCCAATCAGTGGTAAGGAAATAATAATCAGATAAGTAATCAAGGTGCTCAGTTTTTTTCTTTTAATAAGTGCTGCCATGCCGCCAGCAATGAGCCAAAGAGCTATTTTTACGTAAATCCATCCTGGAAAGTCTGATAAATAACCTAATCTGGCAGCCAATCCAAAGCCAGAAATAAGAACTAAGGTCAAACCTATTCCATGACCCATGCTAAACTTTTTGGTCATATTTTTTGTTAAATCAGTTTCTGATGTCACAAAATAACGAAGCGAAAAACTCCCAATAAGAGAAGTGAAGGTTAAAATTAAGGCGCAGAAATGTAAAACTTTGTAGAATTCGTAGGTCATTTGGTTTCCTCTATTTTTTCGGTAAGATTTAAATGTTTATAAATACTTGAGATTGTTTTTCGCATTTCAACGAGCTTGCCAATGCTTGAAATTGTTTTTAATGCGTCTTTGAGCTTTTGTAAAGGGTATCCTCCATATTGACCCGGTTCTGTGATATCCTTCGTGACTGTCGATCTTCCAGCCAAGGTCACATTGGGACAGATCTTAATATGAGTTGAAACGACGCTGTTGCCTCCGGAAGTAAAGTTATCACCTAAGGCTGAGGAGCCTGCGACAAAAAAACCTGCGGCAATTAATGAGTTTTCTCCGATAGTACAATTGTGCGCGATATGACAGAGGTTATCGATTTTGGTTCCTTTTTTTATCAGAGTTCTCGAAAGGGTGGCTCTGTCAAAACAGCAATTGGCCCCAATCTCCACGTTGTCTTCGATGATCACTTTTCCCAGCTGAGGAATTTTGTGATGCTGGTAATTCCTATCAGTAGTATATCCAAAGCCATCGGACCCAACAGTTGTGTGTGGGTGAATCTCGCAGTTAGAGCCAATTTCACACTGAGAACCCAAAAAGACAAAACCATGCAAGATACTGCTCGAGCCAACTTTTGAATCGCTTTCAATAATACAATGAGCGCCAATGATGACATTCTCTTTGATGATGACATTGTTGCCGATGACAGAGTAAGGGCCAATTTTACAATTTTTCCCAAGCTGAGCTGATTCAGAAATGACAGCTGTTGAGTGGATCGAAAAATTAAATCTTTCTAACTTGCTGTCAAACAGCGGGAGGACTAGGCGCATGCTGTCTTTAAGATTATTTACGGAGAATAAAGTAAAGGGATAAACTTTTTCATTTTGAATCAAGGTTTTTGTGGCAATAACGACGCTTGCTTTTTCTTTGATACAGCTTTGTAAGTGCTCATCTTTTGAAATAAAAACCAAGGTGTTTTTAGCTATATTTTCTGGAATAGAAACCCCAGAGATGAGTCCACTTTTTGGACCCGATACATATATTAAATTTTGGGGATCGAGATTGATAAGTTCAGTCAGTTGGATGATGTTCATTTCATAAAATCCTTTTATGCTATTGCTCTGCAGTAAACTAATTTAAAATAGTTACAAGTACTTACAAGCTAGTATAGTGAAAGTCATTGATAACTGCAATAAAGGAGGATGCTGTTAATGGCCAAAAAAGCATCAAAAGTAAAAAAAGTATTAAAAGTCAAAAAAATAAATCAAAGCGTTGGAGCTAAATCGAGCTCCATAAAAACAAAAAATCCTCAAAAAGGGACAGTGAAAGGTGTTGGTAATTCAAAATCTGTAAAAAGCGCGAAGGTTTCTAAGAAGCCTGGTGCTAACCTTCAGACTGGAAAAATGGCTTCTTCACCTAAAACTTCAAAGGGAAAAACGGAGTCTGTTTCTTTTAAAGCGGACAAGGATTTGGTGACTCAAGTTAAAGATAAAAAACTTAAAAAAGTTCTTAAAAAAGATACTAAAGATACGATTAAGAGTTTGGATAAGGAAAATCTTCCCGCCAGTTCCGTCGTTGAACAAAAAGTAAATTCTGACAAATCAAGTCTTTTAAAAATTGGCAAAGTAGAAAAAGTCAAAACAGAAAAAGTCAAAACAGAAAAAGTTAAAAAAATTGTAGAGCCTAAAAAGCCTAAGCTTACAAAGTTAGAAAAGGCCGAGATTGATCAAAATGCAAAATGGGCTGATTTGTTTGAAAAATTTAAGGCAGTCAAGCCTGTGGATTACAATATGAGAGACGTGTTTGAGTCCAATCAGCCATTAATGCACAAGATTTTAGGGTGGGGATGGATTTTATCAAGTGAAAATGACAGGCTTGAAGTTTTATTTAAAGACGGAAAGAAAATACTGATAAGTAATTATAAATCTTAATATTCATTCTGGTAATAATTATATTTTTGCCAGAATAAAAAAGGTTGTTGCAATTCAACGAGAACTCACCTAGAAAATAATCAATGGCAAAAGATGATTTAGCACAAGTAGACGGAAGAGTTATGGATGCCTTAGCTGGCGGAATTTATAAAATCTTATTAGATAATAAGGTTGAGATTTCTGCGAAGTTGTGTGGCAAAATGAGAAGGTTTAACATTCGAGTTGTTGTTGGGGACAGAGTTACGGTTGGGGTTTCTCCCTATGACCCAACACATGGTTTAATCATGTACCGGCATAAATAATAATTATTTTACAATTACATTTTTGAGGAGATTATGGATCAAGCTCTCCAGGGATATTTCGCAAAATTTTTACCAACAATAAGTTTAAAATCCGCATCGGCCGTTTTAGAATTAACGGCTGAAGGTGGTACCGTTCCCTTTATCGCAAGATATAGAAAGGAAAAAACTGGAAATTTGGATGAAGTCCAAATACGGAGCATTATTGAGGCCAGTGAAACTTGCCAAGAGGTTATCAAAAGAAAAGCTTTTTTGATTAAGGAAATTGGAGATCAGGGCAATCTAACTGAAGAAATTAAAAAAAGAATTGAAATTTCGTGGGATCTTGGAGAGCTAGAAGAAATCTATAGACCCTTTAAAAAGAAAAAGAAAACAAAAGCAACGATTGCCAGAGAAGCAGGGCTAGACCCATTAGCAAATTGGCTTTGGGAAGTGGGACATGGGATCATTCAGGATAGTTTGACTATGGAAATGAAAGCCAAGGCTTTTATAAATCCAAGTCAAAAAATTCAAACTTATGAAGACGCCCTCAAGGGAGCTCAGGATATTCTTGTTGAAAAAATTGCCAATGATGCTGATTTAAGAATCCAAGTGCAAAAGAATTATTTTGATTTAGGAAAAATTATTTCAAAATCTGCCAAAGGGTATAAACCTCATTCTAAATACGAAATGTATAAGGAGTTTGAAGAATTTGTAAAAAGTTTATTGGAAACCAAAAATTCACATAGATACATGGCAATGAGAAGGGGCTGGCAAGAGGAAGAGCTAAGTTTAGATATAAAGGGTGAAGATGAACTCTTGTTAAAAAAATATGTTTCCTTTTCTACCAACAATCCGGAAGCGCCTATTGGCGATTTCTTGGCCAATTGTGCAAAGGTCGCTCTTAATGTCTATGTGATTCCATCAATCACCAATGAAGTTCATCGGGCTTTGAAAGAAAAATCTGATGAGGATTCGATTAAGGTGTTTGCTGAAAATGTAAGAAAATTACTATTGAGTTCACCATTTGGCTCAAGATGTGTCTTAGGTGTAGATCCAGGCCTCAGAACTGGATGTAAGGTAGCACTAATTGATAAAAGTGGGACATTTATTTCTCATACAGTTCTCTATACTTTGGGTGAGGATGCAGAATCTAAAGCCAAGAAATTATTTTCTGAAGTTCTAAAGCAAATTCAAATTGATGCCATCGCTGTTGGAAATGGGACTGCGGGTAGACAGACAGAAGCTTTTTTGCGAAAAATTTTATTAGAATTAGGAAAAAATATCCCCGTTATCATGGTTAATGAATCGGGGGCGTCAGTTTACTCTGCATCTGAAGTTGCAAGACAGGAATTTCCAGATTTGGATGTGACCGTTAAAGGGGCAATTAGTATTGCCAGAAGATTACAAGATCCATTAGCTGAGCTAGTAAAAGTAGATCCAAAATCAATTGGCGTTGGTCAATATCAACATGATGTAAATCAAACTCATCTGAAGAAATCCTTGGATGCGGTTGTGGAATCCTGTGTGAATGCAGTTGGAGTGGATCTAAATACGGCCTCTGCGCCATTGCTTTCATTTGTTTCAGGGATTGGCCCCTCATTGGCGCAAAATATTGTTGAGCACAGGAAAACCAAGGGCCTTTTTTCTGACCGTTCTGAATTGTTAAAAGTGACCAAGTTCTCTTCCAAAGTTTATGAGCAGGCTGCCGGATTTTTAAGAATCATGGGTGGAAAGATTTTGTTAGACGCTACAGGAATTCATCCTGAAAGATATGCGGCCATCAAGGATATGGCTCAGGATATGAATGTTTCTACAGGTGATCTTATTGGAGAGGGCGCAAAGAAACTTTTAGAGCATCGAACGAAGTGGGCCAAACTAGTTGGGGAATACACTTTTGATGATATCGTTAAGGAATTAGAAAAACCAGGACGAGATCCAAGGGATCCCTTTAAAGTTTTTCAATACAGGGATGATATTTTTGAAGTTAAAGATTTAAAAGAAGACATGATATGTCCAGGAATTGTAACAAACGTGACTAATTTTGGTGCCTTTGTTGATATTGGGGTTCATCAAGATGGACTTGTTCATATTTCAGAGCTTTCTCATAAGTTTATTGAAGATCCAAGGAAGGTTGTAAATCCGGGGGATCAAGTCAAAGTTCGTGTGCTAAAAATCGATGTTGAAAAAAATCAAATTGCTTTAACTATGAAATTAGAGGCACCTTCTGCTGAAGTTAGATTCGAGAGACAGACATCGGTGAAACCAATGGCCAAAATGATGCCTAAACCAATGAATAAGCCCGTACCTAACCCCATGGTTAAGACTCAGGCAAATAGGCCGAGCCCGTCATCAAGCTCTCAAGTAAATAATGTTCATAAGAAAGACCAAGTCGCGAATAAATATGAACCAAGAAATGAAAAATCCCAAGCAGGTGGTGGAAGCTATCAAAATAAAAATGTTAACGCTGGAAAGCCAGCGCAGAAACCATTTAACAATCCATTTGCAGCTTTGACTCAATTAAAAAAATAAAATTAAGGAGAATCTATGATTACAAAGATAAAGACACATAAAAAAAGAAATAAAAGTGCTAAGCACAAGGCAAAACGAATCTCTAAAAAGAAGAAAATGATCAAGAAAAGACAGAAAAAATAACAATTCGAACTCGCATTAAAGGTTTTTTTTTGAATGGGGAGAGATTTTACTTATTTTTAATTAGCACCTTTGCAATTTCTGAAAAACCAAGACCACCTTTTTTTTCTGATAGATAGTTCGGGTGGTTTTTTATTTGATTGAGAAATTCTTTTATATTACTGACGGCAAAAGAGTTTTCAAAATATTCAAACATGGGCTCATCATTGGGAGAATCCCCGACGAAGGCACAAATATCTTGGATTTTTTTGGAAGAAGTTAGTGAATACTCATTTTTTAAAAATTTTAAAGCCATCTTTAGCTTATTAAACTCACCAAACCAACCGTTTATATGGATGCTGCTAGCTTTAGCAGTGGCTCCGTGTTTTTCAAAAATCGAAATGATGGATGCTATATTTTTTTTTGTTAAAGGTTTTACGTCTTCACAAAAATCGATAGCCAAATCATGCATTCGACAAAATTGATCAGAAGAAACTGCAGATCCAGGAACTTTTTTTAAAATTTCATTTTTAATCTTTTTTAACTTTTTGAGATGAATTTCTGAAGCGGCTTGTGAGTTAAAGTAAACGCGCTTCATTTTGCCATCTTGATGACTAAAATAAAAAGCTCCGTTTTCGCCGATCACTCCCTTTACAGGCCAAAATCGAGCTATCATTTCACACCATCCCGCTGGTCGACCTGTTATGGGAATAATATCGATTTTTTTTTCCTGCAATCTCCAGAGGGCTTGATAACTTTCAGAATTTAATTTTCCATTTAAGGTAAGAGTGTCATCAATATCCGTAAACAAAATCGAAATACTTTTTTTAAATTCAAAAATGGATTTCATAAATTGAGTGTAGAAAATAGGAGGATTAATTGAAAGGAATATGTTTAAATTAATGAGCTAGTTTTAGAGCTGAAATTTTTTTGAAGCTAGGCAAAGAGCTAGGCAAAGAGCTAGGAATTGAAGCGCAAGGTCAAATTTAGAACTTGCGTCAAGTGAATAAGATTTTTAACTTAGGTCAACGTCGATAAGGGGTCTTAACAGAATGGTTCAATCAAAATCAGAGTCTAAAAGTGGTATTAAACTTGTTATTGTTGAATCTCCGACAAAAGCAAAAACAATAAGAAAGTTTTTAGGTAAAGATTATATTGTTGAATCATGTATGGGACATATTAGAGATCTTCCTCAATCATCCAAAGATATTCCTGAAAAATTTAAAAAAGAAAAATGGGCCCAATTGGGTGTCAATGTGGATAAAAATTTTGAGCCTCTTTACTGTGTTCCTAAAGATAAAATCAAGGTGGTAAAAAACTTAAAGGACAAATTAGCAGAGGCCAACGAGCTATTTCTAGCAACGGATGAAGATAGAGAGGGAGAAAGTATATCCTGGCATTTAGTTGAGGTTTTAAATCCAAAAGTGCCAACAAAAAGAATGGTCTTTAATGAAATCACCAAAGAAGCTATTCAAAAATCTTTAAAAGAAACGCGTAAGATCGATTTTAATTTAGTGAAGGCGCAGGAAGCTCGGCGTGTGTTGGATCGACTTGTGGGATATACGATATCGCCGTTACTATGGAAAAAAGTGGCTTATGGACTGTCGGCGGGAAGAGTTCAGTCTGTTGCTGTACGCTTGATCGTGGAAAAAGAGTTAGATCGAATCAAATTTAAAAAGTCAGAATATTGGGGTGTTCGGGCCGAATTAGAAAAGAATGGAATTTCTTTTGAGAGCAAACTAGCCGAATATAAAAATCAAAAAGTAGCTATAGGTAAAGACTTTGATGGTCTTACTGGAAAACTTATTGAAAATAAAAATGTTATTGTTATCGATGAAGCCAAAGCTAAAGAGATTACAATTCAATCAAAAAACTTGCCTTGGATCGTCAATGAAATTGAGGAAAAACCAGTCTTAAGAAAACCATCTGCGCCTTTCATCACTTCGACATTGCAGCAAGAGGCAAATAGAAAACTAGGTTTGAGCTCCAGAGAAACGATGCAAGTGGCTCAGAAGCTTTATGAGCAAGGGTTTATTACCTATATGAGAACAGATTCTCCCTTTCTTTCTCAAGAGGCAATTCTAGCAGCTCGAGATTGCATTTTAAAAAAATATGGTAAGGAGTATTTGCCAGAAGGGCCTCGGGTTTATGATGCAAAAAAATCTAAAGGAGCTCAAGAAGCCCACGAGGCCATAAGGCCCGCGGGTTCCCAATTTGTTGACCCTGAAGCCTCAGAATTGACGGGCTCGCAATTTAAACTTTATGAACTCATTTGGATGAGGACCATGGCTTCACAAATGGTGGATTGTCGTCAGAAACAAGTTTCAAGTAAAATCAAAGCTGGTGAAGCTCTTTTTTCAGCCTCAGGGATGACGATTGATTTTCCTGGGTTTCTTCGGGCTTATGTCGAGGGATCAGATGATCCAGAGGCTGAATTATTAGAAAGAGAAGTTCGTCTTCCCAAATTGCTTAAAGGCGACAATCTAAAATTACTTCAAGCAGAAGTCACTTTTCACGAGACGAAACCTCCCGCAAGATTTACGGAGGCCAGCTTGGTTCAGACAATGGAAAAAGAGGGAATTGGTCGGCCGTCAACCTATGCAAGTGTTATCGGTACTATTATTGACCGTGGTTACGTCAAAAAAATGCTCAATGCTCTTTATCCTACTTTTACAGCCATGGTCGTATCAAAACTTTTAAAAAACTATTTTCCTGAATATGTGGACTTGGGTTTTACCTCTGGGATGGAAGCTTCGCTTGATAATATTGCTGGTGGAGATTTAGATCGGGAACAATATTTAAAGGAAGTATATTTTGGAAATAAAGGTTTAAAGCATCAGGTTGAAGATCAATCAGAAAAAATTGATCCAACAGAAGCGCGCACTATCAAACTAGAGGGAATGGATAAATTTACGTTTCATGTTGGAAGGTATGGTGCGTATTTAAGTACGAAAAGAGATGGCGAGGAATTTTCAGCCTCTTTGCCAGAAAGTGAATCCCCAGCCGATATCACCCCTGAAATGGCAGAAAAACTGATCGATCAAAAAATTAATGGGGCGGATAGTTTAGGCAAAGATCCAGTAACGGGTTTACCTATTTATGTTTTAAGTGGTCGATTTGGTCCCTATGTTCAGTTAGGAAATATTACTGAGGAAAATGATAAACCGAAAAGGGCCTCTTTGCCGCCAAATGTTTTGCCTGAAAACGTAACATTGCAAGTGGCTACAAGTTTGCTTTCTTTGCCAATAAATTTAGGTCCACATCCAGAAACAGGGAAAGATATAAAAGTAGGTTTAGGTCGATTTGGTCCCTATGTTGTTCATGATGGAGATTTTAGATCTATTCCAAAAGGCACGGATATGTTTCAAGTAGATATGAAACAGGCTCTTGAATTAGTTAATGCCCCCAAAAAGGGTCGAGGGGCCAATAAAACTCCTGTAAAATCCCTAGGTATACATCCTGTGACCAATGAAGAAGTGCAGATATTTAATGGCCCTTATGGTCCCTATTTTAAAGTCGGTAAAGTAAACGGTTCTTTGCCTGAAAACGTAGAAATAGAGAAAGCCACTCTGGAAATGGCCATTGAGGTTTTAAAAGATAAAGTAAAACCTCCAAAAGTGGTTAAGCCAAAGAAAGCATCTAAAGCTGAAAAAAGCCTTAAGGAAAATAAGGAAATTAATGGTTCCAAGGGCGCTAAAGTTTCCAAAGAGTCCAAGGTAATTAAAGAGTCTAAAGTGTCAAAAAAAGAGCTTCCAGCTAAAAAAATAATTATTAGAAAAAAAAAATAAGGTGAGTTCCTACCAGAACTCATTTGATTAGCTTCCTTTGCACCAGTCTTTGGGAACAAAGACTCGCCTTAAATCTGAAGGGCTATTTTGAGCAAAAACGGGTTTTCTTTTTATATTTGCAATTTTTTGAGCTTGGCTTTGGTTGAGCCAACCAAACTTAGCCGATTTCCTCACGGGCTCATAGTAAAAACATCGATTGAATTTGGACTCTTTAAAGAGTCTTTTCTTATTTGAATAGAGCTGGTTACCTAAAGCCATGGAGTTAGAGGAAATAAACAGAAAAACAAGAGAATAATTTAAGATATTTGATAAAGTTAAAAATCTCATAATTGATTTCATCGGTTGCCTCACTTTTTATAGTCATAGATTCAACAATAAGGCCAATGGATAAATAAGCAGTGAGTTAGCAATGGTTATGAGAATCAAATATAGAGATATGATAATTTTTTATGTCAAAAAAATAGACAGTCTCTAAAATCGTTAGTCATCTGTAAAAAACAACATAAATGTGCTATAAAACGTCCAGATGAAACGAGTCCAACTTGAGTTTAGTATCATAAAAGAACCAGAACAGGATAGAAACTATTCCAGGGGTGGAAGGAGTTTTTACTTTTTTGACTTTGATGACAATATCGCTTGCTTAATGACGCCACTCATTTTGTTTCATAAGGAAAGTGGAGTGGAAATACCACTTTCGAGTCAAGAGTGGGCGGCTGTTCATCACACCATCGGAAAAACGGGGAAGTATAAGAATTATGAAATTAGATTTTGTGATCAGTCCGGGACCTTTAAACATTTTCGAGATCACGAGGCCCATGAGCTTGAAAGGCTGGGCCATAACGATCAAATTTTTGTAAGGGATGTTGCGCAAATTTTAGGTTATGCCGATAATGAATGGAAGGGGCCCTCTTGGGAATGTTTTTATCATGCCTGTTTTAATCAACGTCCCATTTCTATAATCACGGCCAGAGGTCACCATCCAGAAACCATTGTTAAGGGAATAAAGAAATTTGTCGATTCTGGTTGGCTTCCTCAAGAGCCGAATTATTTAAGCATTTATCCTGTTTCTAATATCCAAATAAGAAAAGAGTTAGGTGATGATGATTTGGATTTATCTACGGCTGAGTTAAAACAAAGGGCTATTCGAAAAAGTGTAGAAAAGGCATTTGAGATCTATGGTTTTAATCCCCATCATCGATTTGGCATGAGTGATGATGATCCAAAAAATTTAGCTTTGATTATTTCTGAAATGACCAGTTTAAAGAAAACTTATCCTGAAATTTGTTTTTTTGTTATTGAAACTCAAAATGGACAATTCATTAAGCATGAGATTAATTGCGTGAATGCCGAGACCATTCCATTAAATGAAAAACAACTTACTTTGCCGGACCTGTGAAGTAATACCTGTGAAACAATAATCTAGATCAAATGATAAATTCTGACAATGGTCTTAACGAGAAGTTTTTAATATTTCTCTTTTGGATTATGTTTTATCCTGAAATTACTTTATTATCTATCAAGAATTAAGTAAATGATCCGACAGTGAATTGGTATATTTTTGAATATTAAAAGGGGATAAAATGAGGCGTCTGCTATCAATATGGATTGTTACCGTGTGTTTTTCGACGATGGTTTTGTCTCAAGTTGAAAAAGATTTAGAAAAAGATGATAAAAAAATACCAAGTCCTACGGGGCCTGCGAGTGGAGCCATCACTTTCCTAAAAAAAGAGGGTATGGAATGCCGATATATTCGAATGATTGAAGATGGTTTTCTAAAATATCATGTGACTTATAATAAAAGAGATAAAGAGTTAGAGAAAAGAGTTGTCGATCAACATATCAAAAAGTTAGATCCATCTAAAATTTATTTTACCCAAGAAGATTCTAATCTTGTCGCCGAATTAATGAAAAATGTATTTGATAAAACTAAGAATAATCAATGTGATTTTTTAGTTGAAGCGCAGAACTTACTTCTAAAAAAGGTAAAAGACAGAGCCGAGTTTGCCAAAAAATTTCTTGGAAAAGATTACAAGTTTGATGATAAAACTGAATTTGTTTATGATCCAGAACAAAAGAAATTCGCCAAAACAAATGATGAAGCTAACGAGTATTTAAAAAAATACATCCACTTTCAAGTTTCAAATTATTTATCAACGGATATGAAACTAGAAGAGGCTAAAGAGAAAGTTAAAAAGAATTATGACTTAGCAGTAAAGAGAATGCAGGAAACATCCTTGGATGATTTGTATTCTGGATTTCTGGATAGCTTTGCAAGATCCCTGGATCCACATTCGAGTTTCTTTTCGAAGGACGTTTTGGAAGATTTTCAAATCCAAATGAGTTTGTCTCTTGAAGGTATCGGCGCCACGCTTTCAAGTGAGAACGGCTTTACGGTTGTCGAGCAGTTAGTTCCTGGAGGTGCTGCAGCCAAATCGGGGTTGGTGGAGCCCCAAGATAAAATCATTGCCGTTGGTCAAGAAAAAGGTGACATGGATAATGTCATCGATATGGATTTAAAAGATGTTGTCAAAAAGATTCGCGGCACGAAAGGAACTAAAGTAAGACTTACGATTCTGAGAAAACAAGGTGATGGCAAAAAGAGGGTAGATATCACTTTGGTTAGGGACAAAGTGAATCTTGAAGATGATGCCGCTCAGATTCAATATTTAGATAAAGAAATAAATGGGCAAAAAAAGAAAATTGGTTTGCTCAATCTTCCTTCGTTTTATGCAGATTCAAAACGTGGGGGTAAGAGTGCTGCTGATGATATGAAGAAATTGCTTAAACAAGCTCGTGAAAATAAAGTAGATGGTTTAGTTCTGGATTTATCAATGAACGGTGGTGGCAGTTTAGATGACGCTGTTAATATTGCCGGACTTTTTTTTAAAACAGGAAATGTAGTTAAACAATCTTCTAAAGTAGAAGGAACGGAACAAGTATTAGATGATACGGATAAGATGGTTGATTGGGCAGGCCCCATGGTGGTGTTAACTTCTAGAATCAGTGCTTCGGCTTCAGAAATTGTGAGCGGGGCTTTGCAAGATTATAAACGGGCTGTGATTGTGGGTGGTGATCATACTTTTGGGAAAGGCTCTGTGCAGAGTGTGTTGCCTATTCCTGGGCAGTTGGGGGCTATCAAAGTGACGGTGGGGATGTTTTTTATTCCGGGTGGAAATTCAACCCAACATCGAGGGGTTTCTGCGGATGTGACTTTACCTGGTCCTTACAGCAATGATGAGATTGGTGAAAAATCATTAGATTACTCTCTTCCGCCAAAGAAAGTGGATCCCTTTATTTCAAAGGAAGCTTACGTGACCGAAGGTGAGGGTGCGTGGAAAGAAATAAAAGAAGAATGGATTAAATCTTTAAGAGAACAATCCCAGGCTCGAGTTGATAAAAATGCAGATTTTAAAAAAATTATTGAGGAATTAAAAAAAGTTAAAGAAAAAGGAAAAACAATAAAAGTTTCTGAAGTCTTAAAAGATAAAGATAAAAATGAAAAAGAGAAAAAAAAGAGCAAGAAAAGGTTGTCTAAAAACGAACGAAACAAAGAATACTTAAAAAGAGCCGACATCAACGAATCAGTACAGGTTCTTTTAGATTTGATTCAACTTGAAAATGGTAAGAATTTAACCCTAAATAGTAAATAGGTTTCGATTTTCAACTAGAATTAACTAGACATCACCTCAATGCTTCCTTAAGAATAAGACTGAAGGAGGCCTTGATGGCGGCGTCTAAAAAAAGCACTTCAAAGCTTAAAAATCTCCCACCAGCCTTGATGATTCAAATTCATGAGTTAATGGTTAAATCAAGAGTTCTTGAGGAACGACTGATAAAGATTTACCGTGCAGGGGAGTCTTATTTTTGGATCGGTGGACCAGGCGAAGAGGCTTGGGGCGTACCTTTAGGTTTGTTAGTGCAAAAAGGACAGGGCCTAAAGTACGATTATTTACACCTACATTATCGCTGCACTCCGACCCTGACGGCCATGGGGATGGAGATGAAAGAAGCGATTCGCTTGATGATGAATAGAGCAACAGATCCTTCTACCGGAGGAAGAAATTTTTCAGGACATTACTGTTTTCCAAAATGGAATGTGGCTCCTGTGACCTCTCCGATTGAAGTTCAATATAGCATCTCTTTAGGCACAGCCCATGCGCAGAAAAAAGCTGGTACTAAAAGAATTTCAATTGTTTCTGGCGGAGATGCAGGCACGGCAGAGGGTGACTTTGCGAGTTGCCTGATTTGGGCCTCCAGAAAAAATCAAGAATTACCTTTGTTGATCACAGTTCAAAATAACAGGTGGGGAATCTCAACGAACTTTGAAGGCCAGCATGGCGAGTCTCAAATTGCAGATAGAGCCAAAGCCTTTAACATCAGATCTAGAGTAGTAAATGGAAATGACCCCATTGAAAGTTATTTAGCTTTAAAAGAAGAAATGGATTATATTAGATCCACAGGAAAACCTAGTTTTATCGAAGCTCAGGTTTCAAGGCTTTATGGTCATTCTTCGGCAAGTGGTGCTAATTTCATTGCTAATGAAATAGACTGCATCAAAGAATTTGAAAAAAAATTATTGGATGCAGGCATGATTTCGAAAAAAGAAATTTCCCATATTTGGAAGAAGTATGAAGAAGAAGGGGTTGCCATGGCTGAGGAAGCTCGGAGTGAAGCCGCCCCCAGAGCTGAATCTATCTGGGATCATGTTTATGCGAACAATGAAAATTCAGATTGGAGAAAATTCTAGTGGCAAATATGGCTCAAGCTATTCGAATGGCTCTGCATTATGCAGAGAAAAATTTAGAACTTAAAGATGTTTTTGGTCAGGACGTAGGAGCTCCATTGGGTGGGGTTTTTACGGCAACCCAAGGATTGAAAACCGCTTGGAATGCTCCCTTGGATGAACGAGGCATTATCAGCATGGCTATGGGAATTGCCATGACAGGATCCCGATGTGTGGCCGAGATTCAGTTTTGCGATTATATTTTTAATACGATGGATCTGCTAAAAATTGCGGGAAACACCTTGTGGTGTACAAATGGCCAGTACAACTTACCTATGGTGGTGATGACCCCTGTGGGAGCGGGCATACGTGGGAGTATTTATCACTCTCATTCTTTTGATTCCTGGGCCAGCCGTCTGCAAGGATGGAAAGTGGTGATGCCATCAAATCCTTTGGATGCCTATGGCTTATTATTGTCAGCGATAAAGGATCCTAATCCTGTTTTATTTCTAAAACCAAAAGCCTTGATGCGAGTTCGGGGGGAAGAGCTGATTCCTGGAGAGCCAACATCTGAAAAAGAGTTGAAAGCAATGATTGACGCACCCATTGGGGATCGGTCTAAATGGAAGCCCCAGTGGCCCCAAGTAAAAGATTACGAAGTGCCAATCGGAAAAGGCAAGATCACTCGTTCTGGAGAAAGGCTGACCTTGGTGAGCTACGGCAGGCATTTGCTTTTATGTAATGAGATTGCCGATGAGTTAAAACAAGAAAATATTTCGATTGAAGTGATCGATTTAAGATCTATATATCCCTATGATTGGCAGATGGTAAAAGAATCTGTAGTTAAAACAGGGAGAGTGCTTTTTGTGAACGAGGACACAGAGGTCACCAATTTTGGTGAACATCTTGTGTACCGAGTGGTTCAAGAGCTGTTCTATCACTTACTGGCTAGGCCTCGGGTGATAGCTGCGAAAAATGTTCCAGGAATTGGTTTGCATCCAAATCTTGAGGACGCCACGGTCCCACAGAAAAGTGAAATAAAAAATACTCTACTTGAAATAATAAATGAAATTCCTTAGGAAAAAAAATGATCGAATCAGGCACTAAAAAAAGAGTCACGAAAAAACAAAACCATCTTGTATTTGATAAATACAAATTATACACGAAGGCTGTACAATCTCCAGAAGGCGACGTCGAGTTTTTACGAGATACCTATAAAGAAATTAAAGGAAAAGTACCCAAAATTTTAAGGGAAGATTTTTGCGGAACCTTTGCTCTTTCCAGTCAGTGGGTAAAGCTTCATAAAAACCATCAAGCCTATGGGGTTGATTTGGATCCTGAGCCAATGGAATACGGAAAAGCAAATTATTATCGTAAATTATCACCTGAGCAGCAGAAAAGATTACATTTAATTGAGGGAGATGTGCTCAGAGTGGAATTGCCAAAGGCCGATTTGACGGCAGCACTGAATTTTTCTTATTTTTTATTTAAAACAAGAGCTCAGCTTAAAGAATATTTTCAACGTGTGTATGAATCTCTAAATAAAGACGGAATTTTTTTAGTAGATGTTTTTGGCGGAGGGCAATGCCACGATGCCATTGTCGATAAAATAGTTCATAAAAATTTTACCTATTATTGGGATCAAACAGGCTATGACCCGGTTAGTAACGAGGCTCTTTTTTACATTCATTTTAAAGTGGGATCCAAGAAAATAGAAAAGGTTTTTACCTATGATTGGAGAATTTGGTCAATTCCAGAAATTCGCGAAATCATGACTGAAGTTGGATTTAAAAAAACCTACATTTATTGGGAAGGCTCCAATAAAAAAGGCCGAGGAAATGGTTTGTTTAGCCGCACTGAAAAAGGCGAACCTTGCTTATCATGGATCGCCTACGTCGTCGGAGAGAAAGAAATAAGTAAAATATAGGTTATAAAGAGTTTCTCATAAAAAAATTGCGGATTTGATCATACCTGTTCTGCCAGTTCTGTTGATTAGAATAAAAGACATCGTTTCCTTGATGGACGCGATTATCCAATGGAGAGAATTTATGAAGATATTGAAAAAATCGTCCATAAATTACCAGACTTCTTTGGTCGATGGTTCCTTGAGAGCGGGCCTTCAATACGGATTCATAAAACTCAATGGTGGATTCAACGCGATAACTAATCGTTGGATATACAACAGAATAGTACGACTCAGCCCATGTTGTGTTTTTTCTCGATACCAGATAATTAACCGTGAATTCCGCAGTTTCTGGGTCCTGTAAATTTTCAAAAATGTTTTCTTTGATAAGATCGCTTGATGAAAGCGGGATCGTTAATTCAGAATAAACTTCTGAATTTTGAATTTCCTTATTACTATGAAAAGTTCGGATGCGACGAAATGCCGCTTCAAGAATATTTATTGGATCTATTTTTAAAAAAGAGAACGATGATGACTGAGCCTGCTTTAAATTGTTTAAGATGGCATTAACTGTTGAATCTTCAGGGGGTTTTTCCTTAAACGAATTAACGGTTCTATTGATTAAAACGCCAAATGAGATCCATGATTTATTTTGTAACAAATTGACTATTTGAGTATAGAAAAAATTAGAACCAAGAAGGTAGGAAGTATCAATTTTCTGCATGACTTCGAGTAACCTATTTATAAGAGTAGAAGTTGATTGGTCATTCAGTTTTTTATCCTGGATAATACGAGTTAAAAAAACGTGAGCTATAGATTTCTGGTCGAACGTTTCAATGGCTGCCATTTGTTTAAGATCAGTAAGCATCTGATTATAAAACTCTTCCGGACGGTCAAGGGAGTCAGAGGTCTTAATCTTACTCAATATTATTTTTTGAATGACACTTTGCCTTTCAATACCAATGTTCTTTAGAAACTGGGGATCATTCATCATTTTCAAAATTCCATCAAACGTTGTTTCTTTTGCAATGGAATCAATAATGGCATGAACTTGATTTATAAGGTTACGTCGTTCATTTCTATATGATTTACGTTCGATCCCATTTTGAGATTCATGCAAGTTAAAATTATTAGAAAGTTGACGTAACTCATCTGAAATTTCTATTCCTTTCGTTTCAATTTGTCTTTCTAAACTCATTTTACGCTTAAGAAAGTTTTCTCTACTATTAGAATTATAGGATTCTTCAATTTCTGGCTTTGAAAATGCGGCCCGAACCTTAGAGAGCCGCGAATTAAGTGAATTCAGTCTGGATTGTTTTCTTTCTTTTTGTAATCTGAGAATTTCGTCGACAGTATCAGATTGATCACTTTTCTTATCAAAATCAGAATCTAACTTTTTAATCTCCAGAAGTAAGTTTTCCAAACCAATAATTTTAGAATTAACAGGATCTTTACTTGGAAGTGGCGCTCTGTCATGGAAATTTCTATACAAATTACTGCAGTTGTTTGCTGTTGCCAAATTTGGGAAAATGAACAAGAGCAAGAGCGAGAAATAGGCAAAAAATACAAGTTTTGAAGATGTTGAAGATGTTGAAGAAACTTTCATTTTAAACCTCACTCTATTAAGTAAGATCAGCAAGCAGGAAGCCAATGGAACTACCTGGACCCATTTCTAGGAGTTCTCGGACAGAGTTAAAACTTTGAAAATACTTAGAATTTTAACTTGATTTTGGTTATAAGAATAGAGGTAGTATTTGATTTTGTTGCTTTTGGATTTTGCGACAAATAGTCACCTGTAATGTCATTATTTTAGACACAAAAAACTAGACACAAAAAAATTAATGCTTCATTTGCTTTTTTTCATATTTAGTATGGTTTTTTACAGCTAGGCGTTTTTAAGATCGTCAGAGGTAAAGAGAGTTTGAATTTTAAGTTTGGCTTCGCTAAATTTTGAATTTTCTTTTTCTCCTCTTAGTATGGCACAAAGAACCGTATCGATTAGAGCCCCTGAGTTGCGCAAGTCTTGAGTGCTAATGAGCACCTGTCCTCCAGTCGTGATCACATCTTCGATAAGGCAAAGTTTTTTATTCTGAATGTCTATGCCTTCAGCGAATAAACAGGTTCCATATTCTTTGGGAGTTTTTCGAACAAAAACGACGGGAAGTCCAGTCTCTAGACTAAGGGCTGTGGCAATGGGTATCCCCCCCATTTCAAGTCCAGCAAGGGCCTGAGTGTCTGATGGGATCATATTTTTTAAATGAAAGGCCATGGAGCGAAGAAGGGTGGGTTGGGATTCGAAACGGTATTTATCAAAATATTCATGGGAAATTTGTCCCGATCTTAGTTTGAATGTTCCTTGTAAATAACAGGCTTGAAATACTTTTTTTGCGAGTTCCTTTTTGTCTATAATTTGATTCATAATTCATCCTTGCATTTTGCGTACGTTTTTATGGTGGTAGCAATTTGTCTATTTAAAAAAGGTATTAAAGATGCAGTGTAAGATAAATAATTAGGAGTTAAGGGTCAACTTCATATTAAAGGTAGCCAGGATGGAAGAAAAAAATAAAATTGTCCTTCAAACGTTTAGTCTTTTTATAGTGTTAGCACTCCTCACTTTGGTATTTGTTTATGGTTTTAACTATCTTTTTTTTGAAGCCAATTTTTCACCAGCAATTCCTGCCATTAAATAAATTATTAAACCAGACAATGACGAAGAATGAATCTGACCAGGTGCGCGATGGGAATAATGATGTTCCTACTTTTAAAACTATTTATGATAGAACTACGTTTCGTCAGAGTAGAATAGAGATTATTATTAAACGATTAACAAAGGTTGAATTATGTTCTGGGACTTCTATTATCCTATTTTGTTTTTAATTTTCAGTAGTTTAATTTTATTTTTTGGATTAAGAAAAGAAATCAGTAAATTTAAACAATTAGAATCACGAAAAGCAATGGACATCGTTTATTTTGCCTTCAATTTTATTCTTGTTTTAGTATTTGGTGGAACTTTTTTTGCTGGAAGTATTACAAGAATTATTTATTTAGTTTCTAAAACCTAAAGAGAAAAATGGCTAGAAAAGATATTATTAAATTATTAGCGGGATTTAAAAGATTTAAGGATAAATACTTTGATAACGAAAACTCAATTTATCATAAATTGTCTTCTGATGGCCAAACCCCCAAGACCTTAATTATTGGTTGTTGCGATTCACGTGTGGATCCTGCAATTATTTCTTCCGCTTCCCCAGGGGATTTGTTTATCGTTAGAAATGTGGCAAATTTGGTTCCTCCCTTTGAAAAACTAGGTGGAGTCCATGGAGTCAGTGCAGCGATTGAGTTCGCTGTTGTGAATTTAAAAGTAGAAAATATATTAATTCTGGGGCACCGTCAGTGTGGTGGCATTCGCTCCCTTTTTCTTGATAATAAAAAAGAAACAACATTTATATCTCTTTGGATGAAGATTGCAGAAAAAGCCAAAAACCAAGTCTTAGAAAAATTTCCAGATGCAGATACTGAGACGCTTTGTCGCCATTGCGAACTAGAGTCTATAAAAGTTTCTTTGGAGAATCTGCATAGTTTTCCTTTTGTAAAGCAAGCCTTAATAGAAAGAGAAATCAATATTTTAGGAGTCTATTTTGATCTTGAGCAGGGAAAGCTCTGGGAGTACGACGAACAGATTTTAGATTTCAAGACTATAGAAATATAGTTATCACCAGGGGTTACGCCTAGGCCTCAACTCTTCGTTCTCGTCGGTCGAACTCCCTGCGACTTGGCCTTGCCAAGCCTCAGTCGTCTCCCTCCTGCGGCCTCGATTTGAGGCCTAGGCGTAACCCCTGGGAATAGAAACACCATTGTAAAAATTTAAAATAAATAAGTAAGTAAAAGTTTAAAAGCTAATGAAGCTAGGGACAAAGTCCCTAGCTTTTATCTTATATCTTACTTCTTTTGTTCTTCGGCACGTTTTTGTTGGTATTTTTTTGCTAATTCTTCTTGAATGTTTCTTGGTGCTGGAGAGTACTTTGCAAACTCCATAGAGAATTCGCCTTTTCCCTTGGTTGCTGAACGCAAATCAGTAGAGTATCCAAACATTTCTGTTAATGGTACTTCCGCCTCAATCACGCAGTTTCCTTCAAAGTTTGTAGTTCCAACAATAACTCCCCGACGTTGATTGATTTGCCCAACAGCCGCACCCTGATACTCATCAGGCACCGTTGTTTCAAGCTTCATAATGGGCTCTAGAACCGTAGGCTTAGCTTTGAGATAAGCCTCTCTCATAGCTGCCATGGCGCAAATTTTAAACGCCATATAGCTTGAATCCACATCATGATATTGACCATCTTGCAGGATCACATTAACTCCAACAATAGGAAATCCTATCAATGGACCTTTTTGACATTGTTCTTGGAATCCTTCTTCAACGGCAGGAATAAATTCCTTAGGAATACGTCCGCCCACAACTTCATTTTTAAAAGCAAAAACTTCTTTCACATCAGCAGGAAGTGGTTCAATTCGTCCAACAACTTTAGCGAATTGACCGGCACCACCTGATTGTTTTTTGTGAGTGTAGTCATAAGGGCCTTCTTGCATGATTGTCTCACGGTAGGCTACTTGAGGCTGTCCAACGATCACTTCACAGGCAAATTCACGCTTCATTCGCTCAACATAAATTTCTAAATGGAGTTCGCCCATTCCTGAGATAATGGTTTCAGCAGACTCTTCATCCCTATGAACTCTAAAGGTGGGGTCTTCTTTTCTAAATTTTTGTAAGGCTTTTGAAAAGTTATTAGAACCTTGTTTGTCTTTAGGAGCCACGGCGAGGGAGATAACGGCATCAGGAACATGCATGGATTGCATAGAAACATTAATCGTACCATCAGTAAAAGTATCACCAGAGGCGCAATCCACACCGAAGAAGGCAACGATATCGCCAGCATAGGAAGACTGAATCTCATCCATTTTATCTGAATTCATTCTCACCAGTCTGGGCACTTTAACTCGTTTTTTATCCGTGGTGTTGGTAATAAAGTCACCAACGCTGACCGTACCTTGATAAATTCTCATGTAGGTTAACTGGCCAAATTGAGTTTGTTGAAGTTTAAACGCCAAAGCAACTAGAGGTTTTTCATTGTTGGGGAATAGATCGATTTTTTCTTCATTTTTATCTAAATCAAGAGCCGTTTCTCTTTTTTCTTCTGGAGTTGGCAAATAAAGAGCCACAGCATCTAAGAGTAATTGAACCCCTTTATTTTTAAAGGCGGATCCGCAAAAAACGGGAACTAGTTTTAAGGTAATAACCCCTTTTCGAATGGCTTTATGCATTTCTTCAACGGTAGGTTCTTCTTCCATCAGGAATTTTTCACCAATAGCATCGTCCACATCAGCAAGTTTACCGATAAGTTCATGACGGTAATTTTTAGCTTGGTCTAATAATTCTTCAGGGATGGGAATTTCTTTTACAATCTCACCGCTAGAGCCTTCGTTGACATAGGCTTTCATGGTAACTAAATCTACGGCGCCTCTATGATTCTCTTCCAAACCAATAGGTATTTGAGCCATGACCGCGTTTAGTCTTAATTTTTCAACTAAGGCTTCTTTCACTCTAAATGGGTTGGCGCCTTGACGGTCTAATTTGTTAACAAAGGCAAGTCGAGGAACTCCATATCGTTTCATTTGTCGATCAACAGTGATAGATTGAGATTGAACTCCTGCTACTCCGCAAAGAACTAAAATGGCACCATCGAGAACGCGAAGAGAACGTTCCACTTCGATTGTGAAATCCACGTGCCCGGGAGTGTCGATTAAGTTGATAATGTTTTCTTTCCAATAAACTTGCGTAGCTGCCGATTGGATGGTGATACCTTTTTCTCTTTCAAGATCCATGGAATCCATGGTCGCTCCAACTCCATCTTTACCTTTAACTTCGTGGATAGCGTGGATTTTACCACCATAGTAAAGAATTCTCTCGGATAAGGTCGTCTTACCAGAGTCAATGTGAGCTGAAATACCTATGTTTCGGACAATATTGATATCCCATTTTTTGGCCATTTTTTAGTTCCTTTTGTATGATTTTGTTAAAAGTTACTGGCTATCATCAAATTGAATTCAGGGCAAAAGAAGATTGTAATAGCTCAAGTTATCACTTTGCGTTAACTTGCAATCAAAGCTCCATAGATTTTTTGATTTAGCCAATGCAAGATACAATGATTCACAGAGAGGTTTATGCCACAAAAATCAATATCTCCATTAATTGAAATTTTAAAGCAAAATTTTCCCTATTTAGGCTTTATTCATTCGCAAGAAAAAATTCTCAATTTAGTTTTTCAAAAGAAAAATGTCTTGGGCCTCATGCCTACGGGAGCTGGGAAAAGCTTATGCTATCAGCTTCCGGCGAAGATCACAAAGGATTTAGTATTGGTTATTTCTCCTCTGATTGCTTTGATGCAAGATCAGACACAAAAAGCCCAAGATCTGGGAATTAGAGCCACCTTTATAAACTCTAGTTTGTCTGCAGAAGAAAAACAGAAACGCTATGAAAAAATTTCAAGAGGTGAATACCAGCTCATCTTTGTGACTCCTGAAAGATTTAGAAAACCTGATTTTGTCAAATCTCTTGAAAATGTAAAAGTTGATCTTCTTGTCGTGGATGAGGCCCATTGTATCAGTCAGTGGGGTCACGATTTCAGGCCTGATTATTCGCAGATTTCTGAATTTTCCAAAATCTTAAAAAACCCTCCCCTTTTGGCGCTCACAGCAACAGCGACGGAAGAAACACAAAAAGATATCGTTAACAAATTAAGTATTCAAAATGATTTTGAACTCGTTTGGGCAGGCATGGAAAGGGCCAACTTGCAGGTTGAAATGACGGAAGCTTACGAAAACGAGGACAAACTGGAATTGCTGTTAAAAAAACTAAATACCGAAGAAGGCTCACAAATTATTTATTTTTTGTTAATAGAAAGTCTTCATAAAGTTTCGGTTGAATTACAAAAAAGAAAAATTCCCCATAAGGTCTACCATGGAGACCTAAAGAATGATCAGCGAAAGCAAAATCTAAATTTCTTTCAAAAAAACGATAGGGTGCTGATGCTGGCCACACCAGCGTTTGGGTTAGGCATCGACAAACCCAATATCCGTCAAGTATTTCATATGCAATTGCCTGGATCCATAGAGTCTTATTTTCAAGAGATAGGGCGAGCCGGAAGGGATGGGTTACCGGCTCAAGTTTTCTTATTTTATAGCGAAAACGATTTGCCTATCTCGATGGAGTTTATCAAGTGGGCTTACCCAGAGAAAGAATACTTGCAACGTGTTTTTGATTTGTTAACTAATTATAAAACTCAATTCTTTCAAGAAGGTTTTGATTTTTTAAGAGAAAAATTAAGCTTTAAAAACAAAAGAGATTACCGGGTTGAGGCGGCCTATCATATCTTAGCCAGATGGGGATGTGTTCAGCCGTTGTCTTTACTTAATGAATTAGAACCGAAGGATTTAATTTTGCGAGCTCCGGACTCCGAAGATTTTATTAAAGAAAATCAAAAGATTTTGTTTCAACATCAAAATAAAAAATTATTGGAAATGTATCAGTTAGCGCAGAATCAAGATCAGTGCCGGCTTGGCTTAATCTACAAGTATTTTGGCGGTCCCTATTCTGAGTGCGGTCACTGCGATGTGTGCTTGCGATGACCAAATTCAAACCGGGGTCGTTGGCTCATTTTAAGTCCACTATTTCCTTTCCTCAAATTCCTTACCTGGAAAGCCATGAAGATATAGTGGCTATTGGTGGAAAATTGAATGTGGGCACTCTTCTAGCCGCCTATGAAAAGGGGATTTTTCCTTGGCCACAACAGGGAGCGCCGTTGTTGTGGTTTTTTCCTGAGCAGAGAGGTGTTTTGGATTTTAGTGACCTACATATTCCAGAGAGTTTGATTAAATTTATTAAGAAAAATAGTTTTCGCTTTCGTTTTTCTGTGAACGAAGCTTTTCCCCAGGTTATTGAGAATTGTCAGTTGCAGAAAAGAAATAATCAGCCAGGAACTTGGATCATCCCTGAGTTAAAAAAAGCCTATATAGAATTTCATGAAGCAGGTTTTGCTCATTCGATAGAGTGTTGGGAAGGTTCACAGTTGGTGGGCGGGGTGTATGGAGTTTTGGTTCATCAAGTTTTTAGTGGAGAAAGCATGTTTCATCACACTACCAATGTCAGCAAAATGTGTTTGTTGTTTCTGATTGATTGGCTCAAAAATAAAGGTATTTCATGGATGGATATTCAAATGGTGACCCCGTTGCTTGAAAGTTTTGGGGGTAAGTATATATCGGATGAAGAGTATTTCCATCGATTGTGAGGTAACTGTTAGTCATGTAACCCTCATATTTGCCAGCGACGTTAAGTTCTCTTTCCACTTTACTGTAATCAATAAAACTGTACTATAATGTTCTGTGCTAAACTATTTAGATTATGAATTTCTATAAGGAAACGATGAAGGTGAACACCATGGTTGATCGATTTGGAAATATGTATTCAGGTTCATTTCTGAAATTAAGTCTCGTTCTTTTTTTGTTTTTTACGTCCATTGGGCACTCTCATGGTGAAGATAAATTAGGGCCAAATGGGGGCTATATAAGAATGCCAGGGGCTTTTCATACAGAAGTTGTAATGGATGGATCGAATAAAATGAGAGTTTACCTTCTTGACATGAATTGGAAGAACTCTTCGGTTAAAGATTCAGCGCTTGAAGTGACTGTTATGCAATCAAATCAAACGAACAAGGGAATATGTGTTATCGTTGATAATTATTATTCCTGTGAGTTGCCAGAGGGATTTAATCTGAAACCAGGAACAATGAAAGTGAAAGCTCAGCGAAAGAAATTAAAAGGGACTGCGGTTTATGAGTTGCCTCTTCAGTTAAAAAAAATAGAAAAAACAGAAAAAAATCATGGTGGTCATCATTAAGGGAATCTGAATATGTTGGATAGAATAATACGATTTTCCTTAACCTATCGGGTGTTCGTTTTATCCATAGCTTTTCTTATGGCAGGGTATGGTTTGTTCACCCTGAATCAAATGCCAGTAGATGTATTTCCTGATTTAAATAAGCCCACCGTGAGTCTCATGACGGAAGCTCCAGGACTGGCGCCTGAAGAAGTGGAAACCTTGGTTACTTTGCCATTGGAAACAGTGCTAAATGGTTTGCCTGGAATTGCAAGAGTTAGATCTACCTCTGGGATTGGCCTATCTGTTGTTTATGTTGAGTTCGAATGGAAGACAGATATTTATAGAAATCGTCAGTTGGTTGCAGAAAAATTACAGCTCATAAAAGAAAAATTACCGAAGGGTGTGATTCCCATTATGGGCCCTATTTCTTCGATCATGGGTGAAATTCAGTTGGTTGGATTGTCTTCCCCAAAAGGGAATGTAAATCCTTTGGAATTAAGAACTTTTGCTGATTGGACAATAAGACCTAGGCTTCTTGCCATTCCCGGAGTGGCCCAGGTGGTGACCATGGGTGGAGGGGTGAAACAGTACCAGATTCTTTTATCTGCAGAAAAGATTCAAAAAAAACAACTTCCCTTAGAAGAGATCGAGAAAAATCTAGCGAAAGTGAGTTTGAACACGACCGGTGGGTATATTGATCTGGATAAAAAGGAATATCTCATTCGAAATATCGGAACCATCAAATCAGAAGAAGATATTTTGAATTCAGTGGTGGGACTTCATTTAGGTCGTCCTATCTATGTAAAAGACATTGCCGAGGTTAGGTTGGGCGCCCAGACGAAGAGGGGGGATAGTAGCGTGAACGGCAAACCTGCTGTTATTTTGAGTATCCAGAAACAACCTGGAGCCAACACCATCGAGTTGACTAAAAAAATGGATGCGGCATTGGTAGAGTTGGAAAAGTCACTTCCTCGAGGAGCGGAGTTAAGTAAAGATTTATTTAAACAAGCTTATTTTATTGAGGCAGCTGTTGGGAATGTCAAAGAGGCTCTGCGTGATGGAACGCTCTTCGTAATGATCATACTTTTTGTTTTCTTATTGAATATAAAAACCACCATCATCACGCTCACGGCAATTCCATTATCTTTTTTAATGACAGCTCTCGTATTTCATTTCTTTGGTTTATCCGTAAATACCATGACCTTGGGAGGCTTAGCCATTGCGATTGGAGAGGTTGTTGATGATGCCATTGTCGATGTTGAAAATGTCTTTCGCAGATTAAAAGAAAATAGAAGGAGTGCCAAACCCTTACCGACCAGGCAGGTGGTTTATCAAGCCTCCCTGGAGGTTCGCAACTCTATTGTGTTTGCAACAGTGATCGTGGTTCTGGTCTTTGTTCCTCTTTTTTACATCAGTGGCATTGAAGGACAACTTTTTATTCCTCTGGGACTTGCTTATATTATTTCTTTAATAGCCTCACTCATTGTGGCTTTGACAGTGACCCCCATTCTGTGTTCCTTTTTTTTAGGCAACGAAAAATTTCTTCGCGTTGAAGATTCGTGGCTTGTTAAAAAACTAAAGAGATGGGATCGCATTGTTTTGGTTCACTCTTTGGATCACCCCAAAATTGTATTTTCCTTGGCTATCGGATTATTGGTTGGGTCTTTGGCTCTGATTCCCCATATAGGAAAAGATTTTTTGCCTAAATTTAATGAAGGAACCGCGACGATTAATGTGCTGGCTCGGCCTGGGATTTCTCTAGAAGAATCAAATAAAGTGGGTACCCAAGCAGAGACCTTACTTCTTAGTGTTTCTGAAGTGAAATCTGTATCCAGAAGAACAGGGCGAGCAGAACAAGATGAGCATGCAGAGGGAGTTCATTATTCTGAACTGGATGTCGATTTTAAGACCGGTGGAAGATCCAAGGATGTTGTGATTGCTGAATTAAGAGATAAATTAGAAAGCTTGAAGGGTGTATTTACAAATGTGGGTCAGCCCATATCTCACCGGTTGGATCATTTGCTCTCAGGGGTGAAAGCCCAAATTGCTATTAAGATTTTTGGTCCTGATTTAAAAGTTCTTAGAACCAAGGCCGCAGAGATTTACCGAACGCTTGAAGGGACGGAGGGGCTCGCCGATCTTCAGATAGAACAACAAGTATTAATTCCGCAAATTAAAATTCAAATTTTAAGAGAAGCCGCCGGAGAGTACGGCATTGTTCTTGGTGAGCTGTCAGGAACTTTAGAAAAAGCCTTGAACGGTGAAGTGGTGGCTCAAGTTCTTGAACAACAAAAAACTTTTGATGTTTTGATGAGGTTTGATGATTTTTCAAGAGCTAATTTAGAACTCATGAAGAAAACAGTTCTAAAAATAATGCCTGATGGTCGTAAAGTCACCTTAGAGAAAGTCGCAGATATTTATGAATCCGAAGGGCCAAATCAGATCCACCGTGAGAATTCACAAAGAAGAATCGTTGTTTCAGGAAACTCGAAGGGAAAGGATCTGGATAGTTTGGTGAAGGCAATTCAGTCAAAAGTTCAAGAACGGGTGCCGTTACCTGAGGGATATTATCTTGAATATGGAGGGCAATTTGAGAGTCAAAAATCAGCCAGTAGATTGATTTTTATTTTAGGAATTCTATCAATGGTAGGGACATTTTTAGTTTTGTATGCCCATTTTAAGTCAGCTTTTATTGCCTTCCAAATTATATTAAACATTCCCATGGCTTTGATTGGAAGTCTGCTGGCTGTGTATTTTACGGATCGTATTTTTTCAATTGCCTCCATGGTTGCCTTTATCACGCTGTGTGGAATTGCTAGCAGAAATGGAATCATGATGATCTCTCACTACTTGCACCTTATGAAATTTGAAGGCGAAACTTTTAGCAAAGAAATGGTTATTAGAGGTAGTTTGGAAAGATTGGTGCCTGTTTTGATGACAACCCTGACTGCAATTCTGGGGCTCTTTCCTCTTTTGATTTCAGCTGGTGCCCCAGGAAAAGAAATACTTTATCCTGTGGCGGTTGTCATTGTTGGAGGTCTGATGAGTTCTACTTTATTAGACATGTTTGTAACACCAACTTTTTTTTATAAATTTGGAAAAAAGTCTGCAGAGAAAAACATTCATTTTGAGGAAGTAAATTTGAAGTAGTACATGAAGAATTAAATTTAAAGGAGTCATCTTGAAAAAATTAATTGTGAAGTTAAAGCCCTTTTTGTTAATGTTTTTAATTTTTGGAGTGTTCATGGCGTCCTTAGAGATTTCTTGGTCTCATGAGGGGCACCAAAAAATTCCAGGAGATACTTTGGCTCCTCACGGTGGGAGGGTGAAAGGGACGGATTATTTATATTTAGAATTGGTAGCCACCAAAGAAGAATTTAAGCTTTACCCCTTTGATCATGATTTCAAATCTTTGCCACTTAAAGATATTCATTTGGAGGCTTTAGTCATGTTTCCAAAAAAAAGCAAGCCCCTGGAAATAAAGCTGGAACCGGTTGGGGATTTTTTTCAAGCCAAAGTTAATACCAAGGGAGTTCATCGTTATACCCTAGAGTTAAAAATTAAGGGAAATGGAAAAACAGAAAAACTTAGTTTTGTTGTCGAGCCTGAATAAGATGCCAGGGGGTATTTATGCAAATTAATTTTAGAGTAGATAACTTAATTATATTTCTGAAGTTTTTTTTGTTTGGTTTTCTTTGGATCTTTTCTTCATTTGCAGATCATCCAAATGAGGGGAGCTTGCCATTAAATCAATTGCTTCATTGGGCTGAGGAAAATAACTTAGAATTACAGCAAGCTAAAAAGTCATTGCAAAGTAAAGAATCTCTTTTAAAAAGTAAATATGGGGCCTTATTGCCAAGCTTCTTTTTAGAAGCGGGGCCTCTTTTTGCCAAGCTTGAAGATGAAAAAAGATCGGACACTTTTGTCTATGGGAAAGCTGAATGGAATTTATATCGAGGAAATTTCGACTCCGCCGAAATTAATAAGGAAAAACTTCTTCATCAGTTGGAAGTGAAGAAATTTGAGTCTTTGCAATCTAAATTGCAAGGCGAAGTTAGTCGTCTTTACTATGAGTTGCAATTTTTACTTGAAAGCATCTCGTTAAAAGAACGAGCTCTGGTTATGAATGCCGAACAAATGAAGTTGGCCCTTATAAAAAAAAATTCTGGTTTTACCTCTATGGGAGATGTGATTGAATTTGAGCTCAGAGAATCTACTTTAAAATCAGATCTTGTTTTTCTGAATCAGGAAATCGAAGTTAAATCCAGACAGCTTAATTTGTTAGTAGCTAGAGGTGATGCCGCGCTCTCTGTAAGTGAATCTAAAACTCTGAGAGTGAAGGGGCATTTGTTTAGGGAGGAAAAGTTACTGAAAAAGGAATTACGACTTAAAGACAAGCTATCAGCTTTAATGGTATCAAAAAATATAGAACTTGTTGAAGCCAATTTACAAGTAGCTGCGGCAGAGGAAGAGCTGAGAATGGCTCAATCCGCCTATTTCCCAAAAATCGATTTGGAAGCTAAATATGGTAAATTATACAACGAAGAGAAAGCCTATTCTCAGAATAATAATTATTTATTGGTTCTCAAGTTTTCAATACCTTTATTTTCAGGTTTGGAAACTCAAAACTTAACCAGATACAAAAGTTTGGCAAAGGAAGAAAAAGAAATTGACTTTAAAAGACGAAAATTAGCGGTAATGGCTGAATTTGAAGACACCTATAGCCTCATTGAGGCTTTATCCCAACGGCTAGATCTTGAAGAAAAAAATCTTTCACGTTCTGAAGAGTATTACCAAATTACATTGGGTGAGTACAAGCGAGGTATTAAAAATTCTCCAGATATGGTAGGTGCCTCTGAAAGGCTTTTATCCTCTCGAATTAGAAATTTAGAATTTCGTCGTGATTTAAAGCTTGCTGAAACGAAAATTTACGAATTAGCAAACACAACTCCGTTTAATTAATCTGCTATTTTCAATAGAGCTTTCTATGCTGCCAGCAAGGGCGCCATCGCTGGTTTGATCGAAGAGTCTTCAGCATCAACTATAATTTTTGCAGAATCATAGAGAGCTTTATTGTAGGGCTGCGATGAGTAAATATCGATGTCTTTGCAGCCCAGATTATGAAAGAGTTCATGGAAATAAGTATTTTTTGCAGATTTGCTTTTCCATTCCTTACAGGTTTTTGGATTCATTGAAATTAAAGGATGATCTTGATCGGCTGGACTCGCAGTTGCATGTGCATTAGCACCTGCCCAATTAAAACTATCTTCGTTGCATACAACTTTTGGTTTTGGTTGGGAATTAAAAAGACCAAAGAATCTGACTACATGTTCATTAGACTTTGAGGTGTTCAGATTTTGAAGACACTGGAGTCCTGAGTGAAGTGCTTCTGAGTACTCTTTTAAAGCAATCTGGGCCCCTCCTCGTGCATCGATGCAAGATTTATGAATACGAAGTCCATATTTTGTATTAAGAAAGCCAGCATTGTCATACGCTAAATTTTGATTAAGCGAGGAGATCTGTTGAAAGAAAGTTTGTAATTGAGATTTTGAACACGATTCTGAATTTTGGGTCACAATGAGCTTAACATGGGTTTCAATTAATTTGTTATTTGTAAAAAGTTGAGTTTCCAAATAAGAAATTTCCGCGAATGATTTTAAGACAGTTTTTTCTGAAAGGTTAGAGCTTTTATAAATTCTTCTTTCAAACCGAGGGTGTTTATTTGATCCATACTCTTCAATCCAGTCAATGGTTCCAGTAAAATTGGAATCCTTCTCGATCCTCGAAATATAATTGTCTTTGTCAACAAATTGGCAGAAGTCCAGTTTTCTATCTTGATTTAAATCAAAACAATGTTTAGTGAATCTTCCGCTTTTTAAAATAACAGGTTTAATCTTAAATTCATTCCAGCTAAAACTTTCTTCAGGTGCTGAACCAGCAAAACTCTTACTAAGTAAGAAGAAAAAATAAATTAAGTTAAAAATTAAAATTTTAAAATGATTCAAAGGAAGAGGCATAAAATGCTTCAACACGTATTTGTCGCCCCGTAATTTGTATGTGGCAGGCTTCACCAGGCGATTATAAATCAACTGACAACTCTGTGCCAAGCCTATCTTCTATAGGCAGTCTAATAGTTCTTCCTTCAGTTGAACTTTGAAATGCTAATTCGATAATTTTGGCGACGCTTAAGGCTTCTTGTGGTGAAACGGGAAGTTCTCCGAGCCCAGTGGTTATCTTTTTATAGAGGAGATCATAGAAACAGAGATAAGAGCCTTTTTCAGATTTAATTTTTTCAATTTTTTGATTGTTTGGAAAGACCAACTGGCCATCATATTTTTCTTCTTCAATTCCAAAGGAGGAGTTTAAAACGGATACCCCATGTTTCATTTGTTCTTCCTGTGGATCAAGTCCAAATTTGGTAAAACATGCCTGATCTCCAAAAATTTGAAATCGAGGCGTTGAAGAGGAAAAGGATGAACTCTGCAACAGGACTCTGGTGGATCCGTATTTTAAGATGATATGAAAAAAATCATCATTAACAGAGCCATCCTTTTGGTTACAAATATCAGCAGTCAAATGATCAGGACTTCCAAAAATATTTAAAGCTTGGTCGATAAGGTGAGTTCCTAAATCATACAAAATACCAGAGCCTTTTAAAGATTGTTCTCGCCAACGATCTGGACGCACCGTTGGGCGCCAACGATCAAAATGAGATTCAAAATGTTTTATATGCCCTAATTTTCCCTCTTTAATTAATTTCTTCACAGTTAGAAAGTCGGAATCCCATCTGCGATTATGAAAAATGGATAAGACTTTTCCAGTGCGTTGGGCTAGTTCAATTAAATGTTTTCCTTCATTGACAGAATTCACAAAGGGTTTTTCAATGACCACATTTTTTCCATTCTTTAGCGCTGCTTCTGAATAGGAAAAGTGAAAAGAATTGGGGGCCGCATTAATGATAAGATCTAAATGAGGGTGATCGATAAGTTCGCAGGGATCTGGAGTCACTCGAACTTCGGGAAGGGATGATTTTACTTTGCCTGTATCAGAGGAACAGACCATGTCGATTTGATAACCGCCATGGGCCTGAAGCAGTGGTGTATGAAAAAACTTTCCCGAAAGACCAAACCCGATGATTCCTACTTTAATTTTCTTTTTCATGAGAGTGTCCTCAATTCTAAATTACCTACGACAATAAATCATTGGTCTATTCGTCTATTCACAAATGAACATTAGGGTTGTCAATCTTTTTAATCCACCTTGAGTAATGTTTTTTCCAGGAGCCAATGTGACATCTGTCTCGGTTTGCCCTTTACCAAAATGTAGATGGGTAGCATCATTAATAATGGCTTCTCCAGTGGCTACTGGCTTACTATCAATTAAAATGTGATGGTGGCCACAGGTCTTGTCGGCGGTCTTTTTTCCAGCTTCACAAATCTTTCGCCCTTCAAGAGCCATTTTCACATGAAACTTGGTGCCAACGACACTCTAATTCTTGGGTTCGACAAAAGAAATACCTTCTGCAGCAAATGCAGAAAAACAAAAACAATTAATAACCAAACACATTGCAGTCGATTTAAAGTTCATGAATTCTCCTCTTGGTTATTAGTAATAAAAAGTATTCGATGAAAATACTAAGGGGTCAAGGTTAGCTCGGAAATTTTTTTGTCTCGAGTTGTACTAATGCTGAATAAAGCAGATACTACTTACCAACAAAACCGGGCGCCTTGGTCCCATAGGTCTAAATCTAAGCTTGCATTTTTAATAATTTCTTTTGTTCCAATATTTGCATTGAGTTTAGACTGGATATCAAGCATCTGGTAACCAAGGCCAGCTAAAATCGTTATGCTTAAAGCCGATTCTTTTTTTATTTTATTTTGAAGTCTCAAACAAGAGGTTAAGGCAGCTGTTGAATAGTGGTGAAAATCTGTTTCTCTTAGTCGTTTAACTAGATAGGTGTTAAACTCAATCCATGGTAGAAATTTCATCAAAACGGTATTCGCCTTTTCTGAGTCTATCAGTTTAGGCTTCAGTACCTCCGCATTTAACAACGCTGCATTTATTTGGGTTCTGAGGGAGTAGGGAAGAGTCCAATCTTTGAATCGATCATGTTGATTAAGTAAAAGTATTTTTTCTGTAAAATTAAATTCAGGACATCTTGATGAGAGCTGATTAAATAAGAATGAAAAAATCTGACTCAAAGGTTTATCGGTTGGGTTAAAATTAAATGGCTGCCCGGCTAAACAACTAAAAGATTTATGGCTTAAGTTTTTAATATTTAAATTTACAAATGGATAAATTTCATTTTCATCAGCACTGGATGGATATAAAAATTGATAGGGGTTGATATCTTGAAAGGTGTCATTTAAAAGTTTTAAGCGGTCCTCTTTCGGTAGGCTAAAAAATTGAATTAATGACCAGCGAACAATTGGTTTTTCGATGAGAGCCAGGCCAATGTTCAGATAGGACTCAATAGTCTTTTGGTTTGACTCAGAAAAAAAATATTTTAAAAGTTTCTCTAGAGAAATTCTGATAATGGGAGGTTGAGGAGAATTTGAATTATTTAAAAGTTTGGTAATCATTAAAAATTGCGTCGACCATAAGTCATCAGAAACAAGTTTTTGATAAAACATCATGGCATCCGTTGTCCGAGAATGACCGATATTAAAGGGTGCTGGCTTTTTACAAATTTGTTGAAATTGATTATGAATGGACTCAAGTTTCATTGCCATCTCGCTGAACACATTTACGGGTACCGTCTCAACAAAATTTTGCTTTCGATTGAGTAAATCAAAGTGAGTTACTTTTTGTCCAGATTGTTCCATGTAAACAGTTTCGGTGATTTCTTCAACGGCTCTTTCGAGGAAAGCGGCATTTTTAGGGTCTGTTTTTTTTAAGCTATCATAACATTTTTGTAATTCAATAAAGAGCCCTATACTATGTTGAGCGTTCTCGTTATTAAGGCTTTTTTTAAGGAGAGGAAGTGAAATCGTTGGGGTTGCTTCCGACTCCCTATAAAATAAGCAAAATACAAGTAATGCAGGGAATGCAGAAAAAAGATATTTCATTCAAGCCTATTCTTTTAGCTGGTTCAAAATCCAATTAATTTTGCCAGCATCTTGTCCTGGACCATCGCCTCCGTTTTTCCAGTTGATCGCCGATGTGGGATCAGTTGGCATATAAATATCAAATAAACGATGAGCTGTGATAATTTCTTTAATCGGTTTATTTTTCGCTAGTCCTTGTTTTAAGGCTAAAAATAAAATGAGCTCATCGAGTTTTTCTTCAACATCGAAAAGTTCTGGCGAATACTGAATTTGATCTGGCATCATTGCTAAAATACCATCAAGTAGTTTTAAATTATAGATCACTCGACCATCTTCTATATTCTTAAAATTCTCAGGGATATTGTCGTTGTTAAAAGTCGGAGGTAACATGACATAAGTATGTTGAGTCCACTGTCCATTTGAGAATCCATTACCTTGAGAGTCGGTAATCTCTGAAATCAGCACCGCCACCACATCTTGATAATTGCGAGCCTCTTCGGCCAATTGTTTTAAGGTAAGCGAGCTTAAATGAGAGGTCACGTCCACCCCTTTTTTGTTAAATCTAACGACTTTTAATTTGAACTTAGATGAAGATTGGAAATTCCATTTATCTGAAGAAATCTTAACAACTGGCTTTGTTTGCACCGAGTTCATTGATATACTGTATTGGGATCCATCACAGTCAAATGGACAAAACCATTCCGTATTTGTTGAAATATGATAGGACAGATTGGGTTCTTGAACTTTCACTATGGAGTCGGCTCGATTTAAAAAATAGTGCTGAGCAGTGGAGGAAATGCCTTCAATAGAGCCAACTTTCTCTGTTAAAAAGTGTTTTGTATTGGAACTGAGTAAGGCTTGTCCTTTACACTTATCAATATCAAATTCATCATTACTAAATATTTTCTCTATTGTAGATCGACTCACTTTCCATTCATCGCTTAGGCACCAATAGGTGCCTTCACGCAAATTTTGGGTCATAGGGGTTTTATTTAGAAAGTTTCTGACCTGTCCTAACAACATTTGTTTTTCTACAATCGTCAAACCCAGATAGCTTTGGTCATTTTGGTGAAAATAAAAGGAATGGGGATTTATTCTGGCCCAAGCGGCATCTTTTCCTTCCACATGACCTAGTGTGAAATTTCCACCGTAAAGCCCTTCATTAATCGACATCGTTAAAGAAGATGCTGCATCAAACCCAAGTCTTGACGAGGCGCTTGTTCCGTCAATTCTGGCAACGGCTAGATTATTAGGAAGTTTTATTTCAATTTTCGTTTCAGTTCCCGATTTGCGGCGAGAAATATCGCCCATGGGGGTACCTACGCCAACATCAATGCTGGATTTTCTTTTCTGAGCTACCACATCAAAAACCCCGTAATTTTTTTCTCGAGTGCAAGCATTTCCCATAGAATCACACGGGAAATTCATTTTAGAATGAGGGCCGCTAAAGCGATAAACTTTCCAAGGGTTTGGGGCCTCTACAAAAGCTTTCGGTGAAAACTGACCAAAAGAGCCCGTAGATTTGTCTAATCCTCCAGCCCTGGCGTTAAATTCGACGCCAAACACTGAATTAAATATTCCTATGACAACGACCCAATTTTTAATTCTATAAATCTGTTTCACTTTTAACTCCTTTATTCGCATGGTCTTTAATTATAACAGCTGAATTTCCTGATGGAAAAGTATCTGGAATTCGGGTTTTACTTGAGGCCACAATTTTAAGATCTCCAAATAGATCCCAAATTTTTTGTTGCGCGGTCAGGTGATCTTCCTCGGTTCCCACATCCACAGCATCTTCCAACGTGATCACACCGGGATCCTTTGCTGCATTGTTCTTTAAAATAATAAAAATCTTATCAAGATAATCTTCAATCTCCACTAACTCCGTGGACAATTGAGCTTGATCTGGGATGGCAGCTAAAGCTTTATCAATGAGTTTTAGTTTTGTAAGCTCAGGAACTTCGATGCCATTAAGTTTTGGTGGAACTAAAATATAGAGGTGAAGAGTCGAGCTGACCCAGGGATTGCATTCTTTATTGTAATTTAAGTTGATGGGTCCATATCCATGATATCCTTTTTCATGTTGGGGATTAACATATTCATTATAGGTTGCATTACCCCAACCACTTGTTTTAATCGTTTTTTCTTCGCAGGCAGTTCCATTAGCACGAGTGTAGACCTCACCTACTTTTTCGTAAGCCACCATGGCCACACGCTGTGAAGCCAGTTCAATTTTTTCTGATGAAAGCATACCTCTCTTTTTTGAATACACTTCGAGAAACCAAGAATCGCTATCTGAAATTCCCTCAAAGTCAGGATCCAAGCGCCAATTAAAGCTCAAAAGCTTGGACCTTGGATAGTTGCACTCTCCACTTTGTCGTGTGAGGGTGCTAGGGCAATTTTGCATTTCATTCAAATTAAACCGTTTTGAGTTCCAATAAAATAAATTGATATCCTTATCGTCCTTCTTATATTGAGCTTTGTAATCTGTTCCATTTGCCGAAATGATGGAGACATCGGTGATAGATTTATATGATAAACCGGTGGCACGCGTTTCAGGGTCTCTGATAGCGACGACAGAGCTGGTTCTATCTGTGAATGCCTGCTTAAACATTCCACCCGTGGTGGTGATGGAATCGATGGGCTTAACAATGCCTTTACAGTCACGAAAGTCATATTTGTCATTATATAAAAAAAGTTTTTCTAAACCTTTAGTCAATCTTACCGAATCAGAGTCACACCACATAGTTCCACGCCGCATCCCTTCCGAAGTTTTGGTATCAGTTTGATTTGTCGGAATAACTCTTTCAATAACTGTTGTCACAAATTGATCTTTATTATCAATGTGCCGGTAAACTGATTCTGGTTGATTAAACATTTTAGGAGCATCAGCTTCCTCGATATGCCCCAATTGACGAGGAGTTCCCTTTTTGTCGAAGCCGAAAAAAGTTTGAACTTGAGATTCATCAATTTGTAACTTAGCTTGGGCCTCAATTTCATCTAATCGCAGAAGGTTGATCCCTTGGGGGTTTTGTACTAAAGTTTGCTCAACACTTCCATGATCAAATGACTTAACCAAACCAATAATGGTTTCTTGAGCCACTCGTTGCCCCTTTTGGTCAGTACCAGCATCGATTTTAAAAATTTGAGCCTCTTTTTCAAAATTACAGTCGCCACTTTTGCATAGAGGGCCAAGATAAGCTTTGTCTCTGCTACAGCTCCCCTTACTATCACAGGATTCACCGCTATAGTAGGGGATATAATCTCGTTGTTTCAGAGTTTTCACGACGATATGGTAACCACTCCATCCAGAAGCGATATATTTAGAAGGTGACCAATTTCCATTATGTATTTGATCAGGGGCAATGATGCTGCTGCCACTGTTCATCGTAGAACTGAAGGCTCCTGCATAGGTGACTTGTCCCACTACAAAGTGTAAAACTGTCATGCATCTGATTATTCTTTTTACAGAAAAAAAGTTCATATAAACCTCCGAAGGTCTTATTTTTTCATATGAAATCATAGGGCAATTGAGGGGCCAACTTTGGCAAGCTTTTCGCAATGTTTTCTATTTTATGTTTATGAAATTTATTAAATTGTTTTTTATCATCATCTTCTTTATCTCTGAGGTTTATGCGCAGAGGTATGATAATTTTTTAAATTCCGTTCAAGAAAATCTTCCAGTGAATACAGATTTTTTAAAATGGGTTTTAAAAAATCATGGAACAAAGCTGGCGACCCCTTCCAAGTTGGAACAATGGGGTCTGATTAATTCGGAAAATGCAGCTGCCTTTTTTCAAATATTTAATGCCCTTGTTGTGAAACCAGAAAACTTAATTCGTGATGAAAAATCGAACAAAAGACGTCTTAAAAATTGGGATGAACTTAGAAAAACAAATCCAGATAATTGGACGATAAGAATGGGAACCATTTTTCATGAGCTAGCGCATGCGGAATATGACTGGTTACCAAATTCAGAAAATGAAGTTGATAAAGAACTTTTTCATTTTCTTGAAAATGATTTTAAAAATTATTTAGAATTACATCATCCTAACTATAACTATTTTGATCGCAACAGCGCTCCATCGGAAATGTACGCCTATTTTCACGGGGAATTTTTGTACATGTTATTATATTTAGTTGATGATTTATTCGTTGAAAATGGCTATTTTAAATTTTTAAAGAAATGTAAAAACGATAAGAAATTGGAAAAAATACTAGCAAACATTAGTCAACCCAGTAAAAAACTTTTTTTTACATTGGGCCAAGATGAGAATTTTACGCAAGGTCCACTGCCAAGTATTTATGTGAAAGGGAAAGAAGTCATAGTTGATTCAACTCAACAGGAAATGATACGGTTGAGGGAGTTGCTATGGAAGCAATTCACAGAACACGCAGTTCCTGTACGATCTAAGTTTGAAGTCGTCAGGTGGATGAACACCAAACCAAATCTACTGAAATTAATTTCCAGCTGTAGAAATTAATCTTAAAACGTGTTTCAAGCCTTTTCAAACATACTCTTATAGGCATTTATTTCATATTGGTGTAGGTGACTATATTTAATTGGTAAAAATAATTTTTCTGTAGTATAGACTTCGAACGCCGCTAAATTACTATATCTAAATCACTATATCATTGTTTGGAGAATTAATATGACGACCCAACAGAACAGATTTTTCTTTCCATGGCCTTTCTTTCAAAGATTAGTTTTTCAAAACTCGCTGTTATGTTTAATATTCTTAGCAATAGGAGCAAGCCAACTAACTTCTGCAGAACCCCTCGGAACAAATGCTTCTGATACGGGTCTGATTTCAGAATATACAGGTACAAGTTTTCAAGAGCTAATAGATGTCATTCAAGACAAAAATTTTGTGCCAAGCACTTCCGAACAAAGCAAAGAGTTCGATGTTTATAAAAGTCAAAACCTACCTCATTATGAAGTTTCTTTTAAATCCTTAGGGGGACTATTAAAAAATAATTTAGATTCAGTTTCAAAAAGAACGCTTAAAGATCGTTATGATTATTACCCTCAAGGTTTTATAAAATTCGTCCATGCAAATGGAATTTGTTTGTCTGGTACTTGGGATATAACGGAAGATACACCTTATACGGGTTATTTTAAAAATGCCAGTCATGGACTTGTGATCGCCAGGGCTTCCGTGGCTTTAGATGGAACCACTAAAAATTCTTCTCGCGGATTTGGATTGGCTGTCAAACTTTTTCCTACCCTGAATTCTAATGAAAAAATTAAAACGTCTAATCTATTCACTGTCGATATTTTAAGTGGAAGCCATTCAGATCGATTTTTAGATGTCGCACTGACCAATAGTCCTCCATTGGTTTTGGATGCCAAACTTTTAGGTGTTTTCTCAAAAATTGGACCAGCTTTTTTAACAGCAGACTCGTCTCCGACCTATAGACCTATTTCTTCATTCGCAAAAATTGGAGTCTTGGAAAATGAAACTGCTGTTGCTCCCATTTTTATACGTTATCGCCCTGTTAAAGAAACAATTAAAAATAGTCAAAGTGATTTTAGAAGCGAAATATCCGAAGCGATGAAAGAAAATGGTGTCCTAAAATTCATGATTGAGGTTTCAGATACCACCAAGGATAGATTTGCTAGCTCTGGATGGACACCTATTGGTGTTCTTACCTTTGACCAAACCTATTTGAGTTATAGTTGTGATCGACGTTTGCATTTTCCTCATCCTGCTGATGACAAAAGAAGTAAACTACCCAAATCGATTTCATCTATTTCTGCGATGAGTTCATCTGCAAATGCGTCTGTGAGTTCATCGGTGATTCCTCAAGAAAATTTTAAATCGGTACTTGCAAAAATAAGTGATACTTATTGGAAAGGTAACTTTCAAGTTCATGGTCTTGGTCCGTTAACAAATTGTTCTGGAGACTTAGATATTCGATTTTTTCCAGAAGTTGTTGAAGACTTTTCCCAAGGAGAAAGTACTGTTTCATACCGTCACCATGCTGACTTTACAAAAAATAAAAACCCGATATGCAGATATATAGTGGCTGAATTGAGTCCTGTCGCTGTTGGAAAATGTGAAGAAACGATTCCAAAGAAATATAATCCTGCAGAAACTGCAATGGTTCCTTTTCGTACGATTATTCCTAGCTCGAATGGAGACTCGGCAATCGTTAGTTCTCCTAGTTGTGATAATAAATCTCATACCTACTCTAGAAAAAATATCCAGCTGGCCAAGGCGACTCTTACTGACCAGAACAGAAAACTAGAACTTGAGCTGCACTTGGGATTGTTAGGTTCAACTTTTAAATTAACCTATCAGCTGAATAAACAAGATTAAAGCATCGGAAATTTAAAGCAATAATCTAGACCTTATTCAATGTCTATTTTCAGCCCTCTAGAATTTATTTCCGCTTCAGAGCAATGATTCCTGGACGCTTCTAGAAAGCGGCGTCTTTAGCATCGACAAAGACGGACTCTTGCTCTTAGGGCGCTGGTAAGGCGATAAACTTCAGATCGATCAATGCCAAGATAGATTCTGCGAATTCAGTATTTTTATTTTCCAGAAATGTCGCTCGCGATAGAGGGAAATAAAATCGAGGAAGGGTCTGGGTCAGGCCATCCGCCATCTGCGGCTCTATCACTTGCCATCGGTTAGGTTCAATTTCGGCCTCAACCCAGGCATGCATGCCCGGCTTGTCTGCACAAGGCCAGAGTGATAAAAAATTAAACCATTGAATTCGTTCTAATTTTTGTAATGGGATACCTCAGTCCGACACATCTCTATCTAGTTAACAGGCCGTTGTTACCGGTGCAAATTATTTTTCAGGCCAGAGTAGAAACGCGCTCTATCTAACCATCTCTCCAGTTTTTTACTATCGGTAGTTGTGAGCAAGCTAGAACAAAACCATTTCTCTTTCCCTTGCACTTTGATCGTCACGGACTCGCTGCAATTTGCAATTTTGCGCTTATTGGCGATTTTTAATGCTTCCACGATTTGAAGAAAATCAGACTCCATCGAATGAAATGTTTTTTCTGTTAGGACCGTGAACTTCAGAACTTCTCCATTTGAAATATGATTCAACAAATACGTCTTATCAATTTTTGAGGGCGTATCTGACAAACTGTAGCCGTTTTTAAAATAGCCACGATTGTTTGTAATTTGAAAATGAATCGCTAGTGTTGACAAGGACAGAAGAAAGATAGTTAAAAATATTTTCATCTTGTTTGTCCCTCCCTTTTTGCATTGTCATTTCCTGTTTCATGCGGATGTGAGAAGTTTTTTAATTTATCGAAACACTGAGTGTTTTTACCAGGACTGCAATCTAAGCTCTCAGCGATCTTAGGAAGACTAAAATACAGGTCGTTCAATCTAACTTCATGAGGTGGATGAACCAAACTCAAACGCAATTGATCTTGCATCTTACCTGATTTTGCAATTGATTTAAGACTGAAGAGCGACAACTGTTGTGGACGAATTTTTGAGGTGTATTTAACTTCTTCTTGGTGGTGGTTGCAATAGCTGATTCCAAAAAACGAATACAAACTGATTTTTTCAAGATCTGATTTGGGTGGGTGTTCAGTCAGGTACTCATCCATGGCTAAGGCACCCCACATGTCAGCCATGGCTTCGTCTGATTCGTCGGCTTTATCAAATCCGCCTAGGCATTCGATAAAGTGTTCGTTTCTTGATTGCAATTGTCTTTGATCTTCAACAGATAGTGGCGAACCCTGGGATTGAAAAACTTGAGAGGTTGTGCTTGTTAGCTTTGTTGAATCTTCTTTTGAAACGATTCGAAAATTTGAATTTTTAACGATACACTCTTTGACCTTTGCAAATGGATAGTCTTCTTTATCAATCTTTTCCACAATCGGCGTGAAGAGTTTAATTTTATCCGTGTAGCTTCTAAATGATTCACTCATAAAGTAGTCATTATTAATACGGACGGTATGATTTTGCGGCATCGCTCGTTTGAGATCTTCTAGAAGTTCATTATCAATTCGATTAGCATTCGCGGACTTCTTAGAAAGCAAACTATCCAGCATTTGAGGATCGACTTTATCCAAACCTAAACTTAAGCTACATGCACTGATACTGTGACCCATTTCATGCCCGATAATTCCAACTAACTGATTGTCTGGGTAATTTAAAACAGAATCACATACAACAAAGGTGTGTGTTGGTGGATTGTAATAAGCATTAGGCCCATTCTGACACGGTTTTCTTAGGTCTGGAGGAATTTCGTCCTCAAACTTAATCGTTAAGTCATCTATTGTTTGATCAAGCGCTTTTTTATTTTTATTGGATGCATTTCTTTCAAAATTTTTTTTGAAGGAATTTTTGGCCACGTCAAAAAGTTCTTTCGCCTTGTCTCGGCGCTGTTGCATATGGGCTTTTTGTTGTTCCTGCTGACTATTCAGAGCTTCATTACTGGCAGGATTGCTATAGGCGCCACTTAATATCGAATTTGTTTTTATTTGAAGCTCGATGACATCCTTTAAAGCCCTTCTTGTTTGAGGACTGACGTTTTCAGAGTTCATGAATTCAACCATTTCATCTATCGAAACAGTTTGATACTTTTGTTGATTCCCGTTAGGTGGCCAGAAAAACTTTACAGGCATATCCAGCAAATATTGTTTTTTAGATAATTTTCCGCTTTTTTCGAAGTTGATGAAAGAGAAGAAAACAAGATGAGGATCTGTCAAAACATTCATTTGAAATTCACTAGTCATTTTTTTTTCTGAGCTTAATACATTAGCCAATTGCCTGCGTGCTTGGATTAATCTCATTGACGAGTTATCATACTCTGCCATTTTAGCTGGATCCGGTTTCATCCCCATCCCCATCCCCATCCCTTGAGGATCTGTTTTTGGATGACGAGGATTTGGAAAAGATGTTCCATCTGATAATTTGATTTCTGCTGGATATGAGTCAAAAATGCGGCAATCGCGAGTTAGAACGGAAACGTCGCATGCCGGTTTGTCTGCGGCATGAACCAACAAACTCGATATCCCTAAAAAAAAGAATTTTTTCATATAAAATAGGGTACTCGTTTTTGATCTCTGAAACAGCCAAAGTCCCCAAGATTTTGACCAAAGTCTTATTTTAGGCAGTTTGTTTCATTACTTTGGGACAGATTCTATTTTTTGCGGGGGCCTGACCAGGTGAATGTGGCCTATGGAGAATTCAACCATTGGGTGACTTCCTTCGATGGCAACATAAATCTAAAATGGATCACTGACTTCGGAAATGAGATTATTTGCAAGAAGTCAGTATAATGGCAAATTTAATCACTCTTGACACCATTCTATTGCCCCATTACTGTTTTTCAAGTTACAGTCAAGAACTAAGTAAACCGATGGAACTGAATACATGCAAAGCTCTTCTTCATCTTTTAAAAAAAGAAAACAAACTAATCTTGAGACAGCCAATGAAATGTTTAAAGATGCCTTTTTAGTTAAAAAAGCTCGCTTTTCACATCTATACCCGGAGCGGTCAGAGAAAGAACTTCTTAAATTGACTGCTGAGTATTTCAAAAAGCTGAATGAGGAAAAGTCCAAATGATAGGGTTGCTCGATGTTTTAAGAGAGGTCGTTTTAAAATTTGAAAAAGCAGGAATCGAATACTTTATGGTGGGATCAATGGCGACTATGTATTATGGCCAACCCCGCTTCACGCGAGATTTAGATCTTGTGGCACGCCTTCGTGCTCGTCAAGTTTTGGGTTTTGAAAAGCTATTCCCACTTTCTGAGTTTTATTGCCCTCCCATCGAACTTATACAAGATGAAGTTCAGCGTAAAGGAAGTTTTAATCTTATTCATCAAGAATCTGGAATCAAAGTGGATCTTGTTATTGATAAGGAAACTGAGTTCTACATCTCTGAATTTGCACGAAGAAAAAAAGTAAAAATATCTGAGGACCTTCAGGTCTATCTTGCTTCTCCAGAAGATCTGATTATTAAGAAGCTTGATTTTTACAGAGAGGGTGAATCAGAAAAACATCTGAGCGATATCCGTGATATTCTCATGAATGTTGCAGTGGATGAAGAGTATTTACAACATTGGATCAAAAAAATGGGACTCGTAAACGAGTGGAACAAAGTTCAGTGACGGCATTTTCCAAGCCTTGAAGGAGCCCACCATTTTCGGTTCTTCTGGAAAAAGTTTTGCATAGGAAGTTTAAAGCAATAATACAGGCCGTCGGCCTTTCCAATCAGAAATCGCTCCCAATAAAAGAAATGTTAAATACTGCCTGATCGCATTGATAGAAACAAAATAACCCGACAATTAAGTTAAAAATGACAATTGTTTTTGACTCGAGAAAATTGTACGATTCCAGTGGTGAGCCCTTAAAAAAGGGAGCCATTTTTCAAAGGGATTTTGATGAAAGCATTTATTACTGGAGCTACGGGATTTATAGGGACTCATGTCATTGAAGAGCTAGATAAAGATGGTTGGGAAATACGAGCATTGCATCGGTCTAATTCCAATTTAAGTGAGCTTAGAAAATGCCGTCATGTTGAGTTTGCACTGGGTGATATCACAGATATAGAATCTTTAAGAAGGGCCATTCCCGAAGGCATAGATGCTGTCTTTCATGTAGCGGGTTCCGTGGCACATTTGCCGCATTCACAAGAAAATTCTAGATATGGAATCAATCAAGATGGAACAAGGAATTTAATTGATGTTTGTTTAGAAAAGAAAGTGAAGAGATTTATTTATACGTCAACAGTGGTGACCTATGATTTTCACCAACCTGGAAAAATAACCGAAAATTTTCCAAAAAATAATTGGTGTAAAGATGCTTATGTTCACTCTAAAAAATTGGCAGAGGATGAAGTTGATAAAGGTCTAGAGAAAGGTTTGGATATTGTTTACCTACACCCTTCAGCTGTTTTTGGCGCCTATGATAAATCCACTTGGTCTAAAATGTTTCTCGAAATAGAAAGAGGTTTGCCTCTTCCCTTTGCGCCTCCGGGTGGAGGGAGCGTATGTCATGCTAGGAAGGTGGCTCGGGCTCATGTTGAAGCCTATTACAAAGGACGGCGAGGGGCTCATTATATTCTAGGAGGCCCAGATGTTTCTTGGCTTTTAGTGGCTCAGGAGATTGCTAAAATCTTAAAAAAACCAGGCCCCATTGCAGCACTTCCTGAGTTTCTTTTTAGAGCCTATGGAACGCTTGAGTTTTGGATTTCAACGTTCATTCAAAGGGAGCCGACACTAACCCCCCATACGATTGATATCTTAAGTGAACATGTTTATTCTGATTCAAGCGCTGCCATTAAAGAATTGAATTATCAACCATCAAGTCTTCAAGAAATGCTTCAAGACTGTTACCAGTGGATGGTTTCAGTAGGGATGCTAAAAAGATAACTTTATTACTTAAGTAATCAACAAATCAAAACAGGTGGACCCAAGATGAATGAGGACGGCAGGCTTGTTTTTCCATTGAAATAAAAGTTCGTTGGGATGTTGTTCGATAAAATTTTGAAAGTGTGGACATTGCAGTTCCAGCGCCCAGAGAGAATGATTTTTTCTCAGTTTTAAGAAAAGTTTTAATTCACTTTCCGCCATAGACTCATTTAAGATCGATATTAATTTAAATTTAGGATTAAGTGTCATGTAATGGGGCGGAACAAGGTAATCAGAAGGGAATTCATGTTCAAAGGGAGTAAAATTTCTTTTCTCTTTGTAGGATTCTTGGAAGCATTTTGGGTCATTCTTTTGAGAGTTATCTTTGCTCGAAAAGTAGAGGACTTCATCATGAACTTCTCTGATTTCAAGACCTTGAATTTTAAGTCCTTGAAAATTTTCTAATTCAGTATCTAGCAAACAGAGGTACTCGACATAGCCATTTTTTAGAGTTAAATTATTTTTAATGAAATGTAAGCCTGTGGTCTCAAGATGTTGAATCATACATTCTGTGAAGCTAAAACCGACTAAAGTTTTCATAATTTTGCATCATAGTCTTCTTTTCTTTGTTTGCAAGCGAGTGTAGAAAATTTACACGTCAAAAGAAAGTAGAGTTACCAATGAATCGGCCTATTATTGAGTCCAAAAATGTCACTATCGAGTTAGGTGGTGAAATTATTTTAAAAAATATATCAATGTCTGTTTTTGAAGGAGAAATCATCGTTTTGATTGGCACCAGTGGTGGTGGGAAAACGGTTTTATTAAAAACTCTGGCTGGATTAATTGAGCCCAAAGAAGGCTATGTGACCTGCTACGGTCAAAAATGGAATGAGTTATCAGTCATGGGACGACACGATCTGTCCCGTCATGTGGGAATGCAATTTCAGAAAAGTGCCCTCTTTGACGAGTTGTCCACAATTGAAAACGTGGCCTATCCATTGCGAGAACACACTCAAATGAATGAGGCAGAAGTTCAAGCGAGGGCCTTGGAATGTTTGAAAATGGTCAATTTGGAAAAGGCAAAGGACTTAGAGGCTTTTGAACTCTCTGGTGGTATGAAAATTCGATTAGGAGTGGCTCGTTCTATCGCGCTCAAACCAGAGATTTTATTTTTGGATGATCCCACCGCGGGCCTAGATCCCATTAACTCTGATGAAATGGCAGAGCTTATTTTAAAAATTAAAAATGAAATTAATGCCACCCTGATCATTGTGACCCATGACATAATGAGAGCCTATCAATTTGCCGGAAGGATATTTTTGATTGGCAATAAGAGTGTTATCGAAACAGGTTCTGCAGAGGAAACAAAAAACAGCCAAAATCCCAGCGTTCAGCAATTTATTCATGGTTGGCTAAAAGGGCCCTTAACAGATGGATCAAGTAATTAGGGATTGCGTCGAGAACCTAAGAAAGCTATATAGGGCCATGACTAATTTGGCTGATATAAAAATAGGTAGCGTGGCGGTTCTTGAGGTCGTGAGTGCAACGTCCGTGGGCGCTTTTTTAAATTGGGGTCTGCCTAAAGATTTATTTTTACCTTTTTCAGAGCAGATTTGGGAAGTGAAGCCAGGAGAAAAGGTTGTGGTTTTTGTTTATCTTGATAAGGCAGATAGAACTACGGCCTCGATGAGGTTGGAAAAAAAATTAAAAAAAACCGCTACGATTTCAGACTACAAAGTAAATGAGAAAGTAGATCTTATTTTATTTGATAGAACTCCCTTAGGATTTAAGGCCGTGGTTAATCAAAAGCATATCGGTTTAATCTATGCCAATGAGGTTTTCAAAAAATTAAACTACGCCGACGAGATGGTCGGTTTTGTTAGCAAGGTCAGAGACGATGGAAAAATTGATTTGTTACTAAATCAAATGGGTCATCAAGGTGCTGATGATGTTAAAGATAAAATTTTAGAGTTATTATCAAGTCATAATGGGTTCTATCCTTTAACGGATAAAACCGAGCCAGATGAAATTTATAAACTTTTTGGTGTGAGCAAAAAGAAATTTAAAATAGCCTTGGGAGCTCTCTATAAAACGAGAACCATTGAGGTTTTAGAAAATGGAATTCAATTAAAGAAATAATGATAATAACAATGAAAATGAAAATGAAAATGATAATTAAAGTAAAGGTTAAAAGATAATCTTAAAAAATAAATTTAGATAAAATAGGAATTTCTATGAAATCATTCACTGACTTAGGTTTATTGCCATCACTTCTCAAGACTCTTAAAACCAAACTCATTTTTACTCCCACTGAGATACAAGCTTACACCATTCCTATGTTGATGGGAGGACAATCGGTAGTTGGCGTTTCAGAAACGGGGAGTGGAAAAACCTTAGCCTATGCTCTGCCCTTGTTACATCAATTAAAAACCATTGAAACAGAAGAAGGGAACCCTATTCAAAATCCAGCATCTCCTCGGGCTATTGTGATGGTACCGACTCGGGAATTAGGTGAACAAGTGGCCAAGGTTTTTAAATCCCTCACCCATGAAACGCGCTTACGGGTGCGTCCAGCCCTGGGAGGAATGACTTTTGAACATGCAAGACGAAATATAGAAGGACAATTCGAGATTTTATTAGCGACACCTGGTCGGTTAGCTCAGCTTATCGATAGAAAATTAATTCAGTTGTCTGATGTGCGGGTGATTGTGTTTGATGAAGCGGATCAAATGATGGATCAAGGATTTTTACCTGACTCGAAATTGATTGTAAAAAATTGTCCCTCATCGGTTCAAATGGCCTTGTACTCGGCAACGATCTCTACCGCTGTTCAGGAATTGATGAACAGTTTATTTTCTTCCGCAGAAGTTTATCGAAGCACAGGAAGTGGAAAGGTCGTAACGAGCCTAGTTACCAAAAACATGATGGTAAAAGATGGAAAGCGGTGGCCACTGTTTGATCGACTGATGAGACTGCCGGTTAATGGTGGAACTTTGGTTTTTGTCAATACCCGCGAACAGTGCGATAAACTAGCTAAAGAGCTGACAGATAAAGGTTTCCTCTGCGCTGTTTACCGTGGTGAAATGGACAAAAGTGAACGACGGGCCAATTATAAAAAATTTCGCGACGGTAAAATCGATTTACTTATTTCTACGGATTTAGCAGGAAGAGGACTTGATCTCGAACACGTGGGAAGAGTCATTAATTACCATTTACCACAGCAAATGGAAAACTACTTACACAGAGTGGGTCGAACGGCGCGTGCTGGCCGTCCAGGTTTGGTCGTAAATCTTGTTACTGAAAGAGACCAACGATTAATAGATAAACTGACGAAAGTCCCCACGACCAAGGGCAAGACCATGACCAAGATCACGACTAAGACCACGACTAAGGACAAGGACATGACCAAGGGCAAGACCATGACCAAGTTTAGGAGCTTTCGAAAAAAAAAGTAAATTCGATTTAAAATCGTAAACTTTTTTTACCAGGAAATTAAATTCCTCGACTTTAAATTTTTGAAAGTCATTCCGAGGAATTAGACTGTGAAGAACAGCAAAAAAGATCCATCTAAAACCCTTGAAGTCGTTTGCATCGATGATGAACCAGATATCTTGGAATTCTACAAATATATTTTGGAGGAAAACCATCAGTGGCCAGTGGTTACTTTCAGTTCTTCTTTACAAGCTAAAGCGTATGTTGAAAAGAATTTTGACAATATCGGAGCCATCATCTGTGATAATAAGATGCCAGATATGGATGGCCTTTCTTTGTTGAAAGAAATCTCTTCACGTTTTGGCAATATTCCTTTTTTACTTGTATCAGGAAATGTTGAAAAGCAAAGCTTAGAAGAATTTGGAGAAAAAATTTCGGGTTTTTTCCCAAAACCCATAGAGATAAAATCAATTCTTGAAGCGGTAACAAATTTAGTTTCTAAAACGAAGATTAACAACATAGAAAAATTGGAAATGGGTCGTGATTTCGCAGATGAGGCCATACCGAAAGTTTTTGAGTTGGAAAAACGACTCTTACAGCTTGAAAGCTCACCTAAAAATATTGAAAACATACAAGCTATTTATCGCATTCTTCATACCTTAAAAGGAACAGCCGCCAGTGTTGGGTTTGCCTACTTGGCAATTTTTAATCACGATTTCGAAGCGAGATTGTTGCCAATTCGTGATGGAATGGAGGAGATGACACCTCTGATAGTCACTAACTTTTTGTCTGCCCAAGCACATTTGTTAAACTTTTTTTTAAAACTAAAGCAGGGCGAGTTAGTCGAATTAACACCTTTCGAAGAATTTTTAAAAGGCACAGCGACGGCAAATCAAACCCCCTTAGAGGGGGAAGCTGCCTACGCTAGTAAAATAAGTGTTGATGTTACCATTTTGAATAGCTTTTTGGAGGGGGTTGGTGAACTGACCATTCTACGAAATCTTCTTCTGCAGAAAATTGAAGCTATGGGCAATTCCCACAAGGAAAGCCAACAAAATATGAGATTTCTAATTAGCATTTTGAGCGAAATGAACAAGACCCAATCGAGCATGCAAAAAAATGCGACGGAGCTATTAAAGATACCCTTTGATAGCCTGTTGCCCTCTCTAAGGCGTAATGTAAGGGACCTGAGCATGAAGCTTGATAAAAAAGTCAGTGTCGATGTGATTGGTGAAAGCGCCTTATTCGATCACAACGCATTGCAGGCCCTATCTGATTCCATGGTTCATTTGCTCAGAAATTCAGTAGATCATGGAATTGAACACTCCGCCGAAAGGGTAGCGAAGGGCAAGTCCCAGGAAGGTCGAATTATAATTCAAATCAAAGAGGTCGATAAAAAATCCATAATTACCATTTCCGATGATGGAAAGGGTATCGACCCTGTGAGGGTAGGTCAAAAAGCCATTGAAAAACAGTTAAAAACAGAGGCTCAAATTAAAGGAATGAGTGTTCAGCAAATAAATGCATTGATTTTTGAGGCAGGTTTTAGCACCGCAGAAGCCGTCACGGAAGTATCTGGCCGAGGCGTTGGTATGGACATGGTAAAAAAATCCATTCAGGCGATCGGAGGCAGCGTCCTTGTCAGTTCTGAAATGGGTAAAGGCACTACCTTTGAGATTCAGATACCTAAAAATCAATCTTTGCGAATTATCAAAACGATCATCGCGAGTTCGGCAGGGATCGGTAGATTTACAATTCCTTTTGAAGAAGTCCTTACTATGGAAAAAGCCAAAGATGTCATCCGCGATCAGCGAATTCTTAATCGTCAAGGAAAAGCTCATGTGCTCTATGAAGGTGAGTTTATTTCTACCCTACAGCTGTCCGAGATTTCTCCTACGGCAATTATTATTCTATTACAAAAAGAGATTCAGCGATTTGCAGTGGTTGTCGATAATATCGAGTCCACAGAGGAAACAGTCATACGTGAATTGGACAAATGGGCAATGAATATTGGTTTTTTTAATAAGGCCGCCATTTCTGGAAGCCACGGGACTTTGTTATTTTTAGATACGAATACTATTAATAAAATGATTGGAAATCTATATGAGCGAGCAGGATAAAAAAATAATTCAAGAGCTTCAAGAACAATTTTTTGAAGAATTCAACGATTTATCTGCTTCCACGGAAATATGCTTAATGGAAATGGAGAAAGCTGAAAACCTTGAACACCAAAAAACATTATTAAGAAACTTGCATTCAATAAAAGGAAGTTCACGAGCTGTAGGGTTTGAATCGCTCGCTATTTTTACACATCATCTAGAAACTCGAATTTCAGAGTCGAAAAAAAAATTTGATTTCAATTTTTTGTTTCAAGCCCTTGACCTTATGGTCGAACACATAAAATTACTCAAGCAGGATCGCACTGATGAAGCGGATCAGGTTCTTAAAAAGAAAATAAATTCTTGAGGTTGTTGATTTAATAAATTTCATTCAGAGATCACTCTTTTCGCGACATCGGTCTAGTTGAATTCTGATCTTTTCAATAATCTCATCTCGACCAGCAAGCTCTGGCATGAGCGTACCAGCTCCAGGGGAATAGGGATTGGTTCTTGGGTCCATTTTAAACAATACTTTCCCAAGGATAAATGGGAACTTTTTCTAAGACAAAGCGGTTTTCCCCACCAAATAAAATGATCGGATTAATTTGACAAGTCGGAAATTTTTTTCTCAGAGAATCGAAAATAAGTAGGTCTCGCTGATCAACATGTTCTGAGAAAATCACCTTAACCGCGGTCAATGATTGTCCTGACTGATTGACAAAATGAACTGGTTGACTTCGTAAAGATTTGAAAAAGTAAATCTTATCATCAAAAATTCCTTTGTAACTCAATTGAGATTTCAGTTCTAGATAAATCCAAGTTTCAATTTTTTTTGCCAAGGGCGCATTCAGAAAATCAAGCAACCCGACGTCACATAAATAAAAGATGGGTTTACCAGCAGATTTTGAAATGGGCTTAACCTCATTAATTACAAATAGTTTTTGTAAAGCCTTCAGGTGACGGTGAATCACTGTTGTGGTTTTACCAAGGGCCCGGGATAAGTTTATCGCAGAGGCCTCTTGAAGGTGTGCTATTTGAAATAAAATACCCTCAGCAATATCTGAATCTAATTTTTTATCAGAAAACTGAAATATGTCTCTGGTCACAGTGAGGTCGATCCAGTCTTTTAATAAGGATTTTCTTTCAAGTTCTGATTTGACAACGAATACTCCGGGAAGTCCGCCCTTTTTAAGATAACGAAAAACCTACCATACCATCATTTACATCGAAATCTGTGGCTTCAAGTTTGGCGTTTGAATCCACAAAGGATACATTTTTGTTTCGTATATTAGGACTATTCCTTATAAGGTTTTTTAAGTGCTTTATCTAATTCTTCTTTTGAAAAAAGCTTAACATACTTCTTGTAACCCATTTCTTCCATCTTTTCTAAGGGAATAAATTTTAGAGATCCTGAGTTAATACAATACCTCAGACCATTAGAACCTGGACCGTCGTTAAAAACATGTCCTAAGTGAGAATCTGCTTTTTTCGATCTGACTTCTGTTCTTTCTAAGCCATGAGTAACATCCTTCTTTTCTAGGATTCTTTCTTCAAGTAATGGCTTAGTAAAACTGGGCCATCCACTACCAGAATCAAATTTTTCATTGGAGCTAAACAAGGCTTCGCCAGAGATAACATCTACATACAATCCAGGATGTTTATTGTTCCAATATTTATTGCTAAACGGTGCTTCTGTTGCATTTTGCTTAGTAATTTTAAACTGCTCAGGGGATAAAATCTTTCTCAATGCTTCATCATTTTCAGGTAGTGAGCAAACTTCTCCATCTTTTTCTTTCAAAGAGACCTCCATTTGACTTCTTTTAAGAGTTGTTTCTTTATTTAAGTTTAACTCATTTGAATTTGAATACCTAAAAAAAATTGAAAATAAAATAATGATTGCCACGCAAGATTCCTCAGCTAAATAGTTATCTTCCATTAATTCATCATTTATAGATTTTTCCAAGCTTTAATGAATATGTCCAATCCCATTTTTTTGAATAAGCTTTTCTAATTAGTTGTCGTTGTGTCGTGATTAAAGGATTGTGGAAATTCAGAGTGTCATTGCCGAATGGTTTTTTGTTTTTAGCTGACAATGGAGTGCATGGATCTGAACTCTGGAAATCCGACGGCATCGAGCATAGAATTGTCCTTCAGTTATTTGTTATGTGGGACGGTCGGGATTAAGTTTCGGTGGCAAACTTTTGTACGCCTTTGTGGGAAATTATTTCAATCAAATCAGTTTCATAGCCAGCCACAAAAAAAAACTGTTATAAGCACCTTGCAATTTAACAATAGTTAATGGTGGAGTTCAAAAAAATTTGAACTCCAAGGATAAACTTAGGGAGTTACTTATGAGAAATTTTTTGACCATCGTTTTAGTTATGTTTTTTGGTATGCTTGCTCATGCATCGGAATTGGATTGTACATCAAAATTAGACGGCTCTGGGAGTGTATTTCGTGTATTCAGTTTTATGTCTAAGCCAGGTTTTCTATCTCAGTCAGAAAGAGTTTTACAGCTTGGGTATTACGACAAAAAAACTGGTTCTGAGCAATGGCGTCGTCAATTTGAATTGGTTAGTACAACAATTGACGGGGACTTTCTTAGAATTCGCGGTATCCGAAAATCAATATCTGGTAGATTTGATTTGGAAATCAATGTAAGCATTGATTTCAGAAATCGACAAGCTAAAGCAGTGGTATCTGGCGATGTCAGAGACTATTCATACGATCTAATCTGCTCAAGTTTACTTCAGTCTGCGAGATAATTTTCTAGAATTATTTTAGTTGCTTTACATGTTTTTTGTTGAGCCTCACTTGATTTTTTTTGAGTTGCTTATTCAGAATGGTGGAGGATATCGAAAACTCACCCACTACTTGAGAAGAATGTATGGAGTTAAGATCAACAAAAAGAAGGTTTACCGTCTTTGTCGTGAGAATGGAAATATGCTTCCAAGGGGTGTAAAAAAATAGTTAAAAGACAAACACCAATTAGCACAATTCCTGGCACAGTGATGGTGAAAGATGTCAATCCTGGTTCAGCGAGTGCTAAGTCAGCACCGACCTCAATAGCCGTTTTTCCAACTCATATGCTAATGATTTTAGATGACGGAGTTCATGGTAATGAGCTTTGGATAACTGACGGCTCTTCGACAGGAACCTATATGGTTGATGATACTAATCCAGGGATTAGAAGCTCGGATCCATATTATGTGCGTTCAACAAGCTCAAATAAATTATTTTTCGTTGGAGATGATGGTGTCCATGGCAAAGAGTGGCTTGGGAGCATAGGAAATTTAAAGAATTAGAAATCGCTGTGTTTGTAAAGGATATGGCGTTCAAAGAAGGCCTTCTAAAAATGAAAATTCAGGTGGTGACTACCATCTGCTTTTTGATCTTCGAAGGGGTCCAAGTTTTTTTGTGTTGGTTATCCGTTGGCGCCAGCAATAAGGATATTTGGACTGGAAATCAACGAACGACCTCAAGCCAAATTTCATTTCGTCTTAAAAACCATATCTGAAAGGGAGAGTTAAATCGGGCAAAGATAGGCGCGCCAATCGTTTTTACATTATTTTTTAAAAGTTCTGATGTAAATTCGGCAAGTTTTGATTTAAACCGACTCTCTGACCAAGAGCCTGAATAGCTATAAACTGCGACTCTACGAGGTTCAATTTTTCTTAAATGGACTCGAGGATCATTAGGTTCGGGAAGTGTCTCTAATGTATAGCTGTCCGGCATAGTGAATTGAACCAGCTGTCCGCGCAAATCTTGGATTTGACTAACAGGAGCGGTCATCTCAATTTTTTCAGAAGTTGGTTGTTGAGCCACAGGTGCCGTCATATTGATTTTCGCCTTCGATTTGTTTTTGCCAAAAATATAGTCGGCTAAAATTCGAAAGGCTTTGTTCCCGGCCTCGTCGAAATCGGCCTCAACCACAGTTTCCGCGACGGTTGTGGATTCGTAAAGTCGGATTTCGAAATGATCATTTTTGCTTTCAACGCTATATTTTGGTTCGGTGACTGCCATGGCTACTCCAGAATAGAAGATTAAGAAAATAAGCTTAAACAATTTGAACCTCCATGGCCATCTCTGTTTTTAATGAATTAATAATTAAACCTGAGCTGAAGAGATTTTCTGCCAGCACTGGGTAATTTCCGGTCATGATTGATCTCCGCAGAACAAGATAGACAGATTCCATCGAAAAAAGCAACGGCAGTTTGTGTTTTCATATTGTCATTTCACACATAGTTCATGTTAAGTGCTATGGCTATGAAACCACCAAATCGCATAAAAGGATTGGAGTAATCAAATAATTTTGGGTCGTAAAATTAGAAGAATCGTTTCAGTTGATGAAGCATCCTTTATTATCAAATCAAAATTTGATGACGGTTACCCTTGGTAATGTTGGTCTTGGTTCAGTATTTTCTAAACCTATAAATTTATCTGCAGAAATAATTAAATGTGGATTGTTTACTAAGCGATAATTAGGACTGGGTTTACAAATTTGATCAAGCTGGGATTCAAACATTGATCAGTCGGGTCAATGAAAATTTCAAAAATTGGCACGAACTATTTTTTATTTTTCTTTTAGTACTTTGCTAAGATTTTCTGAGAATCTTACTAATTCATCATCTGTTTTTTTAATGTATCTATTAGGCGGTAAGTTTTCCGATATCGATTTCAATTTCATTTGTAGAGAGGCAATCATAAATTGGGACTTTTCTTTATTATACCTGGCTTCTTGGGTTCTCTCGGTTTTCAGATATATCGTTAGTGCCTTTGCAATATTTAATATATTTTCTTTTGCCATTTCAGATAGAGGAATGATGGACATTGTAAAACTTTCGAGACATTTTTCAGCAGAATCCATATCATCCCAAAGTCTAATTAATAATTGAGGTACATCTGGATTTTCTCCAAGGTACTCATTTGTGGAAATGCAGTGATAATAGGTTACCTTTCTATCTATTCCTTTATAAGAGGGGTTATCATTAGCAGTTTCATGTTCATTTAAACCATACTCCGATAAAGTATTTCTTTTATATGCTATGGTGAACGGACTTTCTTTATTCTGATTTGGTTTTTCATAAACAAATTCTTCAGACAGATAAATAAAGGAATGTTGGGCATGATGCTGTTGTCCTTCTCCTGCCATGGAAATCAATCCCAAATCTCCAACTGATGGTTTTTCCTTTAGACCTCGTTTTTTGCATAGATCTGAATTCATGTAGAAACTGATTTCTTCACTGGTTGTGTAGCGCAAGTTTGGTAGTATTCGCATGTAGACTAATCCTGCGTTATGACAATTTGGGCCACCTTCGGAGGAGTTTTTGCCAAAATAGTTCTTAATGTTTTCAGGAAGACATTGAGAAACTTCTATCGAGCACTGTTTGTTTTGTTCGACAAGATTTAACTTGCAAGTAATGGCATCGGTTTTTTGTTTCCAAGAAAGAATGGATTGGGAAATACTCTGAACCTCCTTGCATTCATTAGATTTTACAAAGACAAGAGTTCCTTGCCGTTGTATTTCAAAACTACAGACCATAAATGGCCAAATTGCGGCAAGTTGAAGGTAAATTAGTTTTCTGAAGGTCATGGTAGTTAAAGAATAAACGATTATCTAAAAGTTGAACAAGTTAAGTTAGGCCATCTGGATCATTGTATGGAAAAACATTGGAGAATTTAATAATCTCTTAGTGGATTCAAAATGGTGAATTCGACACTTTCTGCCTAAATAGCATAATTGATATCGCCAGATCTGGCCAATTGAATGGCGTCAATTTATTCGGTTCTAAATATCCTAAACGAATAATTTTCGTTATTATAAATAATAGCGACAATCTGACCTTGTTAAAACTTGTATTGATGGAAACTGGATAGGGCCAGATGGCTTTGAATTTTACCTAGAACTGCCAAATTAAATTCCGAAAATTCACAGAATTGATTGATTTGTTTTTTGAGTTGCCCCGATTGATGAGACTGTGGTTGAATTTCGGCATATGAAAATCAATAGATTGCTAGAAAAATCGCACCTACAAATAAATGAAAATTGCTTAATAAAAAATCTAGGTGATTGTTATCTACTAAATGAAAACAAACTTTATCGAAGCATCAGAGTACTGACACTTGCCAACGGGTTTGGCTATACAACGGAGTTAACTCCAGCATATGTGGCATTACCTCTGAGTCAATTGGATGTTTTTTTAAAGAATAAAAAAATCCCTTATTTCGATAATGTTAGTATCCTTCAAGAAATAGAAAAGAAAATTCCCAATTCAACACTTTGGGATGAGGTTACTGATAATTTAAAAAGGAATCATCTTTTTCATGAGTCTTGTCATGCTGTTGCAAGGTCAGAATCAGCTAAAATTTTTGAAAAAGAAGAAAAATCGGAAAATAAGATTTTGCAACTAATGATTGAAGAATCCTTCGCCAATGCGTGTGAGCTTGTTTCAATAGTGGATGTGGAAGATCCAGTTCATAAATTGTTTTTTGAAATTAATTCGTATATCTTTATGTATGATGACCGCGTTCATTTAAAAAACTTGATTGCTGTTTTTGGTTTTGAATTTGCTCTGAAGTTTTTAATTTTGTGCTATTTGCATAGTAATTTTCTTTGTGAAAAATTGGACGATAATCGTTTTGAAAAAGTATTAAAAAACATGGTGAAAAATAAAAATGAATTTGAAGCACTCATAAAAGATGGCAAGAAAATAAAAAGTTTAAGAGCTATTGCTAAAATTACTTTTGCATTAAATCCAAGATTTAGAATGGTGACCAGTATTTTTTATTTAAGGTTAAGTGGGTTTAATTTCCAGATAAATGACTTAAAACAGTTAGATTTCATGAGTCTCATTGAAACTAATCCAAAATTTAATCTATTGCTAGAGACTTTAGTTCAAAAAGTATTTTTAAAAATAAAATGATAAAAAGTAAAAAGATGCTCTATGAAATGTTAAGTTGTAAAGCATTGAAAAAAACCAATGTTATCGGATTTGTTTTGCGGTGCAGGGCTCTCTCATATTTGGGGTGGTCGTCGGCATATTATTTGTTTTTAAACCGTACTTTTTATTGCAAGTTTCATCTTCGACTCTTGGCACATCGGTGCGACAACAAAATGCTTTCATCAAAAAGCCTTTGAAAAAGGGCTCCCTTTTTAAGGGGCGCACCACTGGTGATCTTACAATTTTCTCTAGTCAAAAACAATTGTCATTTTTAATTTATTTGTCTTACCTAAAAGGACTGTGCTTATATTGATGAATCGACTAAATTATTTAGCCTTGGGGATGGATTCGAATGATTGCTGAAGTATTTCACTTTTTCATTGAAAGCAGAAAATCTTGGATACAACCTCGAAAACCTCGGACGCAAACGAGTATTTACGAAAAAGAATTTTGTGAACGGTATTCAAGCTCCCAGAAAACAAGCGACTTTGAGATTTTAAATGCCTTTATTCACGAAAAAATTAAGGTAAATATTCCGAATCAGGGAAAATTCTTGGATGTTGCCTGTGGGCCTGGATGCTTGCTTTTAGAAATGGCGAAAATGTATCCAGAAGTTTCCTTTTATGGAATAGATGCTTCTCAAGAAATGTTAAATATCGCTCGTCGAGACCTTGAAAGAGAGAAAGTTGCAAATATTCGGCTCGAATTAGGCGATATGAATCAACTCTCAAAATACTTTCAGAAACAAGAGTTTGATTTTATTTCTTGGAACTTTGCGGCCCATTATTGTGCGTCGGATGAGCAATTTGTATCGATTTTAAATGCTATATCAGAACTTTTAAAGCCTGATGGCAACTTTTTTTTTGTAGATTTAGTGAGATTCAAGCTTGAAAACACCCTGGATTGGTTTTCGAACAAATATGATCTTCCGGTGGGGATGAAGTTTTTTAATGAAACTCGGAATTCATATCTCGCCTCTTTTACACCCATGGAACTAAGAAACCTAATCGGGCAAAGCCTGTTGAAGAATCTGAAGTGTAACTGGTCACCTGGATTTCCAGTTCTTTTTACTGCCGATAACCTCAAAATTCAGCCAACGTCGATGATCTATCAGGGTCGGCCGTGGCCACAAAAAATGAAGTACTTTTTACTTCGATTGGTTATTGCTTGTTTCAGATAGAACAAGCCGAACCTGGTGGGTGACTTCTAACAACTAGAGATTTTAATAAAGAATAATTATAAAATTTGTCATTCTGATTTTTTCCACTCACTATAAAGAAATGAATAAAAATAAATCTATCCAACGATTAATTAGTGTCGCCAAACCCGAACTCAAAACATTAATATGGGGGTTATTTTTTTTAATTATCTCTAGTATTTCGGCTTTAGCATATCCGCAGGTCATACGTTGGATGGTGGACAATGTTTTACAAGTAAAACGACTAGATAATCTTTGGTTAGCTGTCGGAATTCTATTTATTGTTTTTATTCTTCAAGGGATTGCCTCTTCGGTTCGATACTATTTGTTTTCTTTAAGTGGTGAACGTATTGTTTTAAAATTAAGGCAAAAATTGTTCAAAAATCTAATGGCCCAAGAGGTTTCCTTTTTTGACTTCCATCGCACTGGTGATTTGATGAGCCGGCTGGCCTCTGATTGCACAACATTACAAAATACTGTCAGTGCCAATGTCTCCCAGGGATTAAGAAATTTAGGACAAGTATTAGGTGGCCTTGGTTTTATGTTTTATACCTCTTGGCAGCTAACAGCGATTATGTTCGTATTAATTCCTCCCATCGCTTGGTTTGCAGCTATCTATGGAAAAAAAATTCGCATTCACTCTCGTCAACTCCAAGATGCTATCTCGAGTTCCAGCATCGTAGCTGAAGAAACCTTATCTGGAATTAAAACTGTTAAGTCGTTTGTAAAAGAAAATTTTGAAGTTAACCGCTACACAATGGCTTTAGATCACGCCCTGGGTTTTGTTAAATCACGCATTACTGCCATTATGATTTTTATGATTGTTGCAATGACTGTTGGTTTTACTGCGGTTTGTATTGTGCTTGCTTATGGTGGCTATCAAGTCATTCAAGGTGCCATGTCCGTTGGTGATCTCACTCAGTTTTTATTGTATTTAATGTTAGTTGCAATTGGCGTTGGCAGTCTTGGCAGCTTGTGGGGTGATTTCGCGGCAGGACTTGGGGCTTCTGAAAGAATTTTTGAAATTTTAGAAAAGCAAAGTCTGGAATTAACCTCAGGGCAAAAACCAGAAAAAATTTTTGGTAAAATTGAATTCACAAATGTTAATTTCAGCTATCCAAGTCGAAAAGATATCAAAGTCATTAAAAATTTATCGTTCTCGGTAAGTCCGGGTCAAAATGTAGCTTTCGTTGGCTCTTCAGGCGCAGGTAAATCAACTATCGCAACCCTTATACCCGGTTTTTATCCAGCAGATTCTGGCCATATCGAAATTGACGGGATTGAAATCTCTTTGTTGGATGTATGCTGGCTACGTGAACAAATTGGTATTGTTTCCCAAGAACCAGTTCTAATTTCTTCAACCATCGAAGAAAATATAAAATACGGCAAAGAAAATACTTCGGGCAAAAATATTACAGAGGCCGCAAGATCTGCAAATGCCCTAGAGTTTATCGAAAGATTTCCTGAGGGTATGCAAACCAAAGTCGGCGAAAAAGGTTTGCAATTATCTGCAGGACAAAAACAACGTGTCGCCATCGCAAGAGCTTTATTGAAAAATCCAAAAATTTTAATTTTAGATGAGGCGACTTCAAGCTTAGATACAGAAAGCGAAGCTTTAGTGCAGGAAGCCTTAAATCGATTAATGGAAGGACGCACTAGCCTAGTGATCGCGCACAGGTTATCCACCATTGTTAACGCAGATAAAATTTTCGTAATAGATAATGGACAAGTTGTTCAAAATGGAACCCATGAAGAACTAGCAAAAGACAAATCAGGAATTTATTATCGTCTATTACAAAAACAATTTTCTTGAGAGGAAAACTTTTAATATGAATTTTCCTGTTTGGTATTTAGGTTACTCTATTTCAGGTTCCTCACATGCGAATGGCTTCATAAAAAACGTTACCAATGTTTGAACAGTGCCACCCATTTATTTCTGGGTTAACAATTCAGGTAGGAAACTCGATCGAGAAACGACTCGAGAAGCTTGAAAAAGCAATGAAAGTTAAAGCTGGTTAACTTAAACGACAGCATTTATGATTTAATGGCGCTACTTGGTCATTCAGACGTTGAAACCACCATGAGGTACGCGCATCTGTGCCCAAAACATCTTACACGTAAAACAGAGCTTATTAAATTTCAGCCCCAAAAGTGTGCCGATCTTCTAGATTTTATTTCGCCCAACCATAATCCAACCGTGGATTTGGAAAATGCAAAAAAAGCCGGAACTTTTTGATTCCAGCTTATCGATTTAACTTATTGAATTTATTCAGCAATTTGAAATAATTGGTGCCCCGCGAGGGACTTGAACCCCCACGCCTTGCGGCACTAGATCCTAAGTCTAGCGTGTCTGCCAATTTCACCAGCGGGGCAAAAAAATTAGATTCACTATAATATTAAAATTACTTATCTGCAATGAGTTTTTTATACTCAGGAGCTCTCATTAAATTTGCTAATTCTTTTTCGCTATCCATCTCGATTCGAACTAACCAGCCATCATTCATGGGGTCATCGTTTAAGGAGGCAGGATCATCCGTTAAGGTATTATTCACCTCAATAACTGTTCCTGATACGGGAGAAAATAAATCACTAACGGCTTTAACACTTTCGACAACTCCAAAGGATTGATTCTGAGAAACTTTTTGTCCTTCTTCTGGAAGTTCCACATAAACAACTTCACCCAGTTGACTTTGAGCAAACTCAGTAACACCAACAGTAACGATGTTTTCATCGACTTGAGCCCATTCGTGTTCTTTAGTGTAATAATAATCTTCTGGAATTCTAAATGCCATAGCCACCTCTAAGTTAATTGAATGAGTTTATATGCTTAAATCAAATTTTCGACAACAATTTTTTTGTGTTCGTCGATAGTCAGATTTGATCGCAAAATTTTGTTATTTTTCGAGGAAAGGTGTTTTTACAACTTGAGCCAATACTTTTCTGCCTCTAATATCGACATAAAATTCTTGGCCAAGGCCTGAAAACTCGGAGCGCACATAACCTATGCCAATGGGCTCATCTAAACTTGGCGAGTGAGTGCCGCTGGTGACTTTTCCAATGGGTTCATTTTTGGGAGAGTACAATTCATATCCTTGTCTGGGAATCCCTTTGTCTTTCATTTTAAAGCCAACAAGTTTTTTTTCTAGGCCCTTTTCTTTTCCCTTAAGAAGGAGGTCTTTTCCTATAAAATCCTTTGCCTGAGGTTTAATAACCCATCCTAGCTCCGCAGCATAAGGGTTTGTTTGATCGTCTATCTCATGTCCATAGAGGGAGTACTTCATTTCGGTTCTAAGGGTGTCTCGGGCTCCTAGGCCAATGGGTAAAACACCGTACTTTTCTCCTTTAGTTAAAAGCTCCAGCCAAAGCTGGGAAGTCAGAGCCGCAGGGACGAAAATTTCAGCCCCTTTTTCACCCGTGTACCCGGTAGTGGCTAGTATCAGTGGCGAGGAGTGGTAATCTAGAATTTTAAACTTGAATGCCACCAGGGCAGAAACATCAAAATGGAAGACTTCAGTTAAAAGGGAAATGGCTTTTGGTCCTTGAACTGCAATTTGCCCCCACAAATGACTTTCATCAGTGATGTCCGCACCTTTATTATTTTTTATCATCCAAGAAAAATCTTTATCTTTATTGGAGGCGTTCACACAGACAAGATAATTCGCATTTTTTTCAAGGCAATAAATGATGATATCATCAACTAAGCCTCCTTCAAAATTAGGAAGTAAGGAGTACTGGGCCTCTCCAGAATTTAATTTGGAAACGTCGTTAGTGGTTAACCATTGAAGGGATTCCAGGGATTTTGGACCCTTGACTCTGATTTCACCCATGTGTGAAACATCAAACAGGCCCACATTTTTTCGAACATTGAGATGTTCTTCTTTTAATTGAGAATACTGAATAGGCATTTCCCAGCCAGCAAATTCAACCATTTTGGCCTTAAGAGATAAATGTTCCTTATATAAGGGAGTTCTTTGGCATTTTACTTCAGATGTATTTGTCATATTTCCTCTTTATGTCAAATTCTATGACAGAGATTAATTATTTTGTCAAAATGATGTCAATCTTTATAACAAATGATTTTTTTCTATATCATTATGATCGTTTTTCTCTGAGAAAGATTCCCAAAAAACAAATTGATGTTAGTATTTAACTGTAAGGAATTGGGGATAAATATGAAATTAAAAATACAGCTAATGGTCTGGATGGTATTAAGTGTCGCGAGTATCATATTCTTTCAAAACTGTGGTCAGCAAGGAAGTATCTCTCTTGAGGCCGACCCTGCCAAGATCGTCGGCGAAACAGACGATATCTGCCAAGTCAATCCAAGTCATCCAATTTGTAATAACACAGCCGCCGTTGGAAGAGTTGAGGAGTACAGGTATATTGATGTCAAACAACCCCAAGTTCCCGATTTAAAAATCTTTTTAGTACTTGATAATTCAGATTCAATGAGGGTTAGCCAAGTCAATTTAGTTAGTAATATTGAAAAAATGTTTTCTGAAAATGGTGAAGGCTTAAGAGATTACAATTCTGAGATATTTATTTTAACAACAGGCCAATTAAATAATATAGATAATAAACTTTTTAAAACATCCATTGATTTTAAAAATGACTATCAAAAAATTTTAGAAAATCTTTATTCCGTGCAAACCTCAAATGCTATAAATTCATTATTGTCTTTTCTGAGACCGCTTCAAAGTGGTGTCATCAAAACCAATGGTTTACTTGCTGGCGATATGGTTGGTTTCTATTCAAAGCAGGTAAGGACTCCGTCTTCTGTGGCTCCCATTTATGATGCTTTCGAGGTTAATTTTTACCCTGCTTTTCTTTCACAGTTTAATCAGCCTTCCATTCTATCTGTTAAATTCAATAAAGGTGGGTCTGTCGCGGAGCTTGTAAGTCGTTTGAAGGAACGTGTTGAGTTACTTAATCCTGATAACCAAATTCTTGCTAAATCCATAGCCATTGATGGTAAGAGTTTGGACAACACTCCTTTGTCAGATGTCGTAGAAAAAGAAAGTGGAATGTGCGCCTTAGGTCGAATCATTCATGAAGCAAAAAATAACCCAACGGAATCACTGATTAAAAAAGGGGAGTTAGCCACCTTTATTTTGGTTTCGGATGAGGAAGAACATGATCTTGTGGGCGCCGAATGCATCAAGAAATTTAAATATCAACAGCCTTTGCCTGGAACTTATTATAGGGGAATTTGTGCAGACAATGAAGCCAATGTCAGTTATGAAACTCCCGACAAAAGAGATTGGAAGCTTCAAGTACAAAAACCCTATGTTAAAAATATCCGACAAGCCCAAGAGCACATCAACGGTGAGATCTTGAAGGTAGACGGTCAGTGTGGAGTTAAATTCAAACAGACCCATGCTCGGTTGAAGGTAAATAAAAACTCACATAAAGTTATTTTTTCTCGTAAAGTGGTTGATCGTGGAGGAAATACAGTTGTTCGATCTTGGTCTCACAATTTAAGTTTTAATCGTATTAATAAACAACACAAGTATACCTTTGATAGAGTTTCCTTAAAGCACAAATTTGTTTTTGATAGAACTAGTTTAAAACACCGGGTGGCTGCAAATAGAAAATTAGTCACTCCTATATTCAATGTATCGGCAGCTAGAAGACTTATCTCGAAATATCAAAGGGTCAATTATATCAGAAAAACAATGCTTACAAAGGAAGGTAATAAAATTGTAGAAACAGGACGAACAGGGCCATTGACTTTCGATATCCCAGGAGTGAATATCGATCCTTCTGCTTGCACACCAAGTTGGATAGCTGCTCGAAGTGAAATTAAATCTTTGGAGCCAGCCTTGGCCAGTGCTTCTGAAAGTTATCAATACGAAGTTTCATCTTGTGCTGTAGCTAATGTAACTAAAAATGAAAGCTTCAATCAAGATTACTCTGGAATATCTCCCACAACCTGCGATATTAATTTTGTGGAATCTGTTTTTCTAAAGTCTGTGATGCAATCAAATGATTCCTATGTTTATGATTCTTATCAATGTTCACAAAAAGCAGTTAATGTAGTTAACTATTCCTTTGTGTCAGAGGATATTGCCGGCAACGTGAGTGCCGTTAGCAGTTGTGATGCGAGCTATGCGAATTCAAACGATTCTACCAAACCGGTTGTGAATGCCTCTATTGGCCAAGTTTTGAGCTATGAAAATCCAAATTGTAGCGCGGCGAACACCACGGATATCGGTGCGCAAATCATAAATTTGGCAGGAAGCTGCAGTTTAGTTTCCAATTTGGATTCTGAAATCGCCGTTCAGGATGGCAATCGAACAAACACCACTTATGCTCACAAAAACTGTGTGGATACCAACTCTACAACTCTAGCGCAAACAAGGACGGAGTTAGGTGTTTATGGCGGTACTGCTTGTGAAACAAGTATTGCCAGTCTTGAGTCAAATCCAGCCTATACAAGTTATGTAAATTGTTCAGTAGTAGCTACAAATACTACAAATTCAAACCAAAATATTTCTAACATTTCAGGTCAGTACAGCTACACTAACGATCCCACCTTATTAACTTATATCAGAGTTAAAGACGGTAATAAGTCAGTGGCAACGACGGACTACACTCTTGTTGGCGCTGGCTATGTAAATAACCCTACTTATGAAAACTCTACAGGTTTGCAAAGTGCTTCGATTGATGGAAAAAAACCTGGAGTTTGTGACAGTGCGTATGCAGCCGCAAAAGATCCGTCTCCTCCGTCTTTAGGTGTTGGGACAAGTTTGGTTTACTATAATGTTTCTTGTTTTGATAATTCTCCGGTCACCTATCAATTGACAAGAAGTGGAAAAACAATCAAGTACGATGGTTCTTTTGGGAATTTATTATTAAACTATGATTCTTCACTTTCAGCATCAAGATCTTGTACTGCTAGTGAGCAAGGTACCATTTTAAGTAATGAATCTGCAGCTAGTCCTTCGATGATTCCTGATGGGAATGTTCTGGAAGTAAGCTCTTGTATCGTTTCAAATGCCGATCTTGTCTCGGCAACAGTTGAAAGTAATAATATTATTTCACTTGTCAATGCTGAAGCGGCTGTCAAGATTGGCACTACCAGCGCTATTTGTGAGACTCCCATTGCTTCTCACTGCGCGGTAGGGGCATCTAATAATCCAACGGGAAAACTTGGGTGTCTGAATAATCTCATCGCTTTTGTTCCTTATGCCGCTTACAAGGCAGAAAGCAGAAATTATGTATTAAGAGCTCCCGAATTTGATTCCCTTAAAAAGGAATTACACTGGTTTGGGTTTGAACCCATTCAGGTAACAATTGGTGGAATGAATACCACGTTAAACTTATTAAACTTAACCTGCGAGGAAGTTTATCAGGCTTGTGGTGCGGATCCTTCAAACAATGCACTGACAGTGGAGGCGTATTTTAAGAAAACCTACGCAGGTAACGACAATACACTTTGGGCAAATATTAAAAAAATATCTTATTCTGATAAGACGGTTTCTGATCCCGATGCCTTAGCTATTGCCTGTGCTCCAGATAAACTTATTGACTATGTTGGTCCATCAGATTCAAGAAAGGATTATGAAGTTTGCAATAACAAATCCGTAAATGCTTCAAAATCTTTTGATATCGTTTATGATAGTATATTATCAGATATTATCATTACGAAAAATATCAATGATCCCATTTCATGCAATGAAGTTTGTACTTCTGAAAAATGCCAAGCCAAAACTGGATCCAGGGATGTTGTTCCTATGACAGTTACCGAGAGCGGCGTCACCAGGCCTCTGACGATGAATGAGTTTTATGGAACTAAATGCACCGTCAATCCGAGTTACACTGTGAGTACTCAGCTATCTAGAAGATCATTGGCTAAAATTAATTTGGGTGAAATGGCAAGAGATTTGGCCACGTATAATAATAATGCCGATGTTTGTGAGCTGACCTGTAAACAGACTGGTTTATGTAAGGCGCTGGCAAATAGCCCCGTGGATGTCTCAGATAAAACCATCAAACAATTTGTTGCAGGCTTAAATGGTTTAGATGCAGCCAAGGTTTCTAGTTGCAGAGTGATTCGAGCGACTGAGGATAATATTGAAGGCAAGGCCACAAAAGCGGAAGTGGATACGGCCTGCACGAATCCTTTTGGTCCCTTACTTGTAAATAAATATATCAAGAATAAGTACTATGAAGCTTATTACAGTGCCTCCATGCCCAATGGAAAAAATGAAGTGGTTCATATAAAAGAAAATCAATCTGGACTTGATACTTATATTGCGAATTCATTTAATGATGTTTTTGGAGATGGCTTCGTTTCCATGGCTTCATTTAGCTCTCAAGAGATAAACTACCTTGGGAAGCCTAAGGGAAGTGATTATGATAATTTAGCCAGATCTGTCAACGGTGTGGTGAGAGATATCAAAGCTTCTAGCAATGAATATGGAGATGCTCTTAAGTTTCTTGGTGAAAAAGTAACGGCGCAATTAAAAAGTACCTTTCTCGTCTCAGATGTGGCTCCGGGGAAAGAGATCACTAGAGTCTGGTTTTCATCTTGGGCGACTAAAGGAAAGTATGTCCAATTGAATCCAACTGATTTCAGTGCGAGTGCCGCGACGATAGTTATTACTAATCCAGATATAATTGAAAAGATGAGAACAGAAACTAATTTTAAGTTCTTTGTTGAAATTTACTAAGAGTGTGTTCTTTTTACTAAGTGGGTGTTCTCTTTCCTTCCTTCCGTACTAAGGAAGTAGTTTTTTCGATTCGTCAGGCGAAGGTAGCCGACAGTGGGTTCTTTTCTTAAAAAAACGATAACGATTTTTTGCAATGAAAAAGTAAATCAAATCACGCAGGGGCCTTGGAATAATAAAAAGTATTCCCATGGCTTTCCACAGCCCTCCTATATCAATTAAAATCATGAGAATAGCTGTGGACTTTTCAAGTGGCACCTGATTTCTTAAGTAGATGAGGGTGTCCTTTTCAATAAAATCAGATTTGTAAATTCCAGTTAAGAATTTCTGAGCCGTCTGACCTTGAAGTGAGGCAAAAAAGAATTGGTTCTTCGCATCTCTTCTCAGAAGCCAGTCAATGGCCTTATTACAAAGTTGGCAATAGCCGTCGAAGAAAATAATTTTTGTAGATTCAATGTTTTTTTCAATCGGGACATGGTTCATAAAGTATCCTTGCCATGTGGAATTCTCAAGAGGAGGTTCAATTGGAAATTTAATTAATTCTTCAATTTACTATTGAGAGTCGTCAATTTTTTAATGTAATTTAGAATCCGGCGGGATTTAATTTCTCTCTGTTCTAAAATGAGGAGAGTTTCTTGAATTAATTTTTTGGCTTCGGAAACTCTATTTAGCTTTACAAGGACATCAATCACATGGGCGGACACCTTTAAATTGTTGTCACCATAGGATAGCTGGAGTGCTTTCTGCCCCTTCTCTAAAGCCTCTTGAAAATTTCCTTCACTAAATAAAGATCGTGAATAATTGTGATAGAAAGTAAACTCCTCTGGAAATTTGGAAATCAGGTCTTTATAAATTTGATGAGCCTCAGAAAAGCGTCCCAACTTTTGTAGGGCATAGGCTTTTTCCAAATTATAACCACGATTGTATTTAGAATCTAAAGTGGATTTCTTAATTTTTGAATCAATCCAAATCAGAGTATCTAAATAAACTTTTTTTGATTCTTCATTTTTTTCAAGACCAGCCAATGAATCCGCTTTTAAAAAGTAAAAATCACTACTGGATGAATGAGTCTTCAAATTTAAATCACTGACGACAAGACCATATTCATGGGTCCATTTTTTTAAAGCGAGATTATTAGTCGTCTCACCAATGTTACCAAGGGTTTCAAGTTTCATTAAAACGGTGCTTTCTTTAGGGAAAGTGATAATAGAGTTTTTAAACGCAGAAATCAAATTTTCGCTTATTAAGTCTTCTTCATAAAGATTTAAAAGAGGTATCAAGCTAATTAAATCTCGTTGTTGTGTTGTCAGAAGGGGAGCTGCAATAGCTGTGGGAAAATATTTTAAAGAATGAGCATATTCGTTCTTTGAATAATAATAATTTATGAGTTTCCAAGCAATTTCTGTCGTCGGTTTCTTTTCGAATTTTGCAATGGATTCTATTAAGGAAATTTGTTTGTTTTCTTTTAGAGAAGAGAGTGTATTGAATAAAAGTTCCTTCGTAGGAAGACCTTTTATTCTGCTGATTTCATCGCCCTGACTGTTTGTGAAAATTAAAGTCGGGTATTCTTTGATCTTGAAATTCAATTTGAGTTTGCTTGATGCTTCAAGATCGCCATCCATTTCGAGCAGTACTATCTTTTTACTGAATTCAAGAAACCGAGAGCTTGCAAAATAAGTTTCTTTTAAAATATTGCATGGGGGACACCAGATACCATAAAAGTAGATCATCAGTGGTTTATTTTCAGACTTAGCTCGACCAAGGGCGAGGTTGAAATCATTTTGAATAAACACTGTAGACGAAACAACTTTGGCCTCCGTGTTCCAGCAAAAGAGAAGAATAAGAAAGGAAAAAGAAGAAAGAAAAGAATATTTTTTAATTAAATCCATGAGAATATTGTAAGTGAGAATATAAGAATTTTGAAAGACGCGGAGGGTCTCAAAGTTTTCTTTGAAAATTAATACTTAGAGCCCTTACTATTAGAGGATGGCTGTGTCTATTCCAATAACTATAGGAAGCATTTTGATAGCACTGTTTCTTAGTGTTAGCTCCTTTGCTGAGTTGAACATAGATGAAAAAAATTTGTTAAATGGCGAGCGTGTGACTTTGCAAGTTGAAAAGCAAAGTAAAGGAATAGTTATTCTTTTTCTGAGTGTTTCCTGTGGATGTACAGAATCGCATCTAGCACATCTTGAAAAATTAAATGAGGAGTATAGACAGGATTTTAAGTTTATTGGGATCCTTGCAAATGAAGAGGAAGATATAGGTGAGGCCGTATCTTTTTTCAAAAAGAAAAATATTTCTTTCCCAATTGTTAGAAATGAAAAAATAGCGTTGGATTTAAATGCAACAAAGACTCCGAGCGTTTATGTTTTAGATAAAAAATTGCAACTTCTCTACAGTGGGGGAATTAGTAATAATGTGGATTTTAATAAATCAAATAAGTTGTATCTAAAGGAAGCTCTTTCTGAAATTACGAATAATCAACCAATAAAAATTAAAAATCAAAAGGTTCTAGGTTGTTCCATATGAGTAAAGAATTTCTCAATAAGAATGGACATTATTTTTATAAATTAATTTTAGTCATAACTTTTTTAGTTTTCATATTGTTACTAGTTAAAGATATTGTCCCATTTGCGAGCCAAAATGCTTATTATCATTCGGTTTTTGGTTCAAATCTTTTTAGTAATTTTTTAGACCATTCTGGGATTTTACAACAAAGTCAATTTCACAATGGGTATGTGGATCAACACATTGGCTTTCATTTTTTAGTTTGGATCTCAAATTTGGTTTACAACCCTGAATTGGCGATCAAGATGCTTACCTGTCTTTTTTTAAGTCTTACCTTGTTTCAATTGATTCGTTCTGAAAATTTTTCTAATTCAATGTTGATTTTTTCTTCTTTTCTTTTTTTCCTTTTTTTTCAATTTTATTCCTTTAAACGTCTTTTTTGGGAACGCCCTCAGTTTCTGAACTTATTTGTTTTTGTATATTATTTATATAATTTAGGGAAAAGAAAAAACAAAGCGGTTTTGTTTCTTGCTTCCCTTGGGTTTAGTCTTGTTTCTTTTGAAACCGGAATATGGGTAATAGGATTGAGTTTTGTTGATTATTTTTTTGGAGCTAAACGTAAGGATTATTTAATTGCAAGTTTAAGCGCTATTCTTATTTCCTTATTTGTATTCCCGTTCGGATTAGCAAAAACCGATTACGTGATCACACTTCTTAAACACAATTTAGTTGATGAAAAGTTTATAACAGAGTGGGCAGGAGCTAAAGAGTGGAAGTATCAACATTTGATTTTAACGGCTTTTCTATTTATGTCGTTGTTTGTCCCAGAGCGTTGGCAAACGACAAAATTACGAATTTTCCAAATGAGCAGTTTATTGTTATTGCTCTTAAGTATTAAAATTGTTCGATTTGAGTATGTTTATTTCTTTTTCATCTTTCTTTGTTTTATTGAATTTTTAACTCATAGTTTGAACTCAAAAGGTAAATATTTGGTTTCTTTGTTTTTGCTTTTAGGGTTTGTTTATTATTACCCGAAATCAGTTGAGTCATTTAAGGGAGATTCACAAACTATATTCAAGCCCATAAAATTTATTGAATGGTATCAGCAATCAAAATATAGTCAACAAAGGTTCGTAAACTTCAAGTGGGAGTACTGGAGTTCTCTGTTTTATTATGACCAGTTTACAAAATCAGAACCTGGATTTTCAATGTTCATCTACAGAAAAAATGAAGATCTTGTGAAATCTTATAATTTCTTAAGATACCACTTGGATGATGTGGATATTACCCACCTAACGTATTTCTTTTCAAGTTTTAATTCACGATTCTTATTAATAGATAATAATAGCAAATTTTTAAAAATATACAGAGAAAAAAAGTGGCCATTAGTCCCGCTCTATACCGATGAATTTTTTACTTTTTTTGAGTTTCGAGATCCAAGGAGTTCTTTTAATGGCTATGATCAGAACAAGTCTTTAGCCGAAGACTGTCTTTTATTTAATCGCTGTTCAAATTCATTCTTAAAAAGAACCATTAATAAGAATCAAGTCGATATTTTTATACCTATCCCAGAAGAGGATAGCACCTTTCCACTGATTCCATTCAGTCTAGGCCATTTTGCACTTTTTGATAATGTTAAAAAAATCATTGTCGGTAGTGAGAATTTTTTTTTTAAATCAAAAACAGTTAGATTAGAACATAAAGCCGAATATTTTTATGAATACCCTTTTTATAGGATTGAGGATAAATGGATCTTAGCTGAGAAGAATCTTCTTTATACAAAACCTTCTGATTTCTTGCATCATATCAATCAACTATTTGAACTAGAATTAAAAAAAAATCCAAATGAGTTATTTTACATTCTTGATGAGCTTATACCAAAAGAAAATGTTGGTAGGCCACGGAGGCTTCTTGGTGTTTTATATCTTTGTATGATCCCACAAAATCATCACTACTGTTTTAGTATTTTAGAGAAATATGATTTTTCAGAAATAGAGAAATGGGATTTAGGAAGTAAATCAATACTCGGACTAATTGAGGAGCAATTGAGTAGTTCTGAAATTGACAAGATTAATAGTAAACATAATAAACTTTTTTCTAGACTTCCTATATTGGTTTCGGAACACTTTGATACTTATTTTCGTTTTTGGTATGGGAGCGCCCAAAAGAAAGATGAGTTATTAACAGAACGCGAATATGTTTTTGCAGTTGGAGAGGCTCTTTCGTATCTATCATATAAAAAATCAAGCATTAGTTTATCGTGGCTGAATGAAGAGATAGATAAATATTTTTTCTATTTTGATAAAAAACATGAAGTTTATAGCGTTAGATGGCTTCTCTCAATACTAGCCAATGAGTATAAAAATATTTCGGATAGGAATAATCAATTGGAAATAGAAAATAAGGTAAAACACGTATTAAATATAATATTGACGCAATTTTATTACCCATTTGAAACTCCTCTTTTTTTTAGAGGTTGTTTTTACAATAAATCAATGGAAGGAAAAGGGAGTTCGTTTAATTTTGATCATCATTCTGGTTTAATTTTAGAGGGATTATCATTTTTTTCTAAATACGAATCAATTTCTGCTAGTCCTGTTTTTAAAAAGTTGGTTTATGGGTTTTCTAAATGTACTCTCAAGCAGCAAATTCGGTCAGAAAATTTTAGTAAAATAGGGGCAGATAAAATGGAATTGGGAGGGGTAAGGATTCAACCAGGGATAAAACAAATTAGAATTGATGTGCTAGCTCATCTAGGCATTGGTCTAAATCAGACAATATCAAATGAAAAATTAAGAAAATTAATTTCAAATGATGAGTGATATTAAAGAATTCTATGTTCAATGCTTCTCTTCTGGAATTTGATCGTGATTGATATTTTCGGCCTTTTCTTTTTTGATTTTAATTATTGTGTGCTTTATTCTCATTTTTTTTGCGTTGTATCCTGAATCCAATCTAAGTTCAACAACCCTCATCCAGTAATTTTTTGGTTCAATTTTAAATGCGTGATTTACACATAAACATTTAAATCTCAATCCTAAAGAAAGTTCTTCTGGTGTTGTTGAATGTGGTGCTGCAAAGAAATAAATTGGTTTATCAGTGTTATTATAAGTGACCAAAGCAAATTTTTTTCTTCGATTTGGTTCAATGGTTATGGTGTTGTCCTTAATTATGTCCTTTAGTCCTGTATCATTTAGAGACGAAATATTCTTAGTATCCCATAATCTTACCTTGCTTTCGTCGACATGGTATATTTGCATTTTTAGATCCTTTGTATCTTTATAGGACCATTCAATAGTTATCTGTGCAGGTTCAGCAAAGCTAATTCCAGAAATAAAAAAAAATAACATAAATATAGTGCACATAATAGCCCCTTCCGTTATAATCAAATGGTGAGGTAGTTTGTGTCAATAGTAATTAAAAATGTCATAAGAAAATTTCCTAAGAAGGGTTTCGCTTTGATGGAAATTGTTGTTTCGCTAGGTCTTTCTTTTGTTATACTATTAGCTGGAAGTGCGCTTCTAAAATTAACTTCAGAAACGAATAAAAATATTGAATCTGCCAATTCTATAAAGGAACTTAAAAATGAATTGGCGAGTTTTCTAAATAACAAGCAAGCAATTATAAATACTCTTTCAAATAATGCATCTATGCTTTGTCTTTATACTGTTTCGAATTGTACGGCCGGTGTATATTCTTTTGACGTTTTTGACTCTTCAACAAATCCAGCCGCAACACAAGTGATTTCAAAATTTCAACAGACTGCAGGTCGCGGATTCACTCAGAATGGGATATCTTGTAATACTTACCCTTCATCAGATTGTCCATTAAGATATTCTCTTAGTTGGTCGCCACGGTGTGGGATCGATGTTTCGCGGTGTCGTTCTCCAGATTATGAGATTAATGCTAATTTTCAAGTTTCCGCTTTTTACAAAGGCCCGCCTTTAAATTCAAATTTATTAAATTTTAAAATTGTAAAAACTTCTGAAGGTGAGCAAACACAATTTTTGTGTGCTTCCATGAGTGGAGTTTGGGACCCATCTACAAAACAATGTACGGTTGGTATGGCAAATGATTGTCCGGCGGGAAGTTTTTTTGTTGGAATTAATTCTGTAAATACAAAAATATGTGTAAGTATTGCTGCGAATCTTAAATGTCCATTAGGATCAGTTGTTTATAAAGTGGATTCCTCTGGAAATTTTTATTGTCGAAGTGGCTGTTATTTGGCTGGTTTAAATTGTTTCTATAATATGTGGACTGGTGCGACTAATTGTCCAACAACTGTGGGCTGGAGTAGTATGCAGGGTATTGTTCCCTTGGGAGCTATTTCTGGTTTTAGTATAAACCCAGGAGCAAGTGTTCCGCCACCACCACCACCACCGCCTCCTCCACCGCCTCCACCACCGCCTCCACCGCCTCCACCGCCGTTGCCACCACCATTACCATTACCACTTCCGATGGATGGAGGAAATTAATTATGAACTATTTACGATTAAATTCTCGAGGGTCAGTTTTAGTTTATGTTATGGGTCTTGTTGTTTTAATTTTAGTTATCACAGGGGGGATTTTTTATAATTTATCACGTTTAAATAATAGAAGTGAGGGGGTACTTTTTGATGGTGCCACTGTGTCATTGATAGCAGAGCAAGTGTCATCAGTTATCGAAAATGAGGCTTCTTGGTATAAAACGGTTGTTAACGATGCTAATTTAAATTGTTTATTAGTTAATGGGGGGAACTGTTCGTCAGCCTATCTACCATTAACATTATATTTGCCGGATAACACTATTTATACACAGAATAGTGGAAGTTTGGGTTTTGATCGTTATGGGTTCAGATGCTCCAATTATAGTTCAGTAGCACCAGATTCAAAATGTGTTTATAAGGCAAAATTATTCTGGAAATGTGATAGTGGAAGTTGTGTTTCTGTTAAATCAGCTGCCGATTTGATTGCCAAAAGTCCAAAAATAAAAATAAAAATTGAATATGTATTTAATTCTTCAACTGATTTAAATTCAGGAGAAATAAGTCTAAATCATAAAGATTTAGACTTTGTAAGGGGAGGAAATCAAGGGGGACTAAAGGCATTTTGCGAGAGTATTTCTGCAGAAATGAATGCCGGCGGTTTACATTGTAGATTTAATCCGCCTTCTGCAGAAAATTGTCGATCTTTGCATTCTCGTCATATGGTTAAAAAACTTAAGGGTGGTCATGTTGAGTGTGAAAATCCAACAGCATTTGGGGATGGAACATTTCCATTCAAATGTAATTCAGGCTCAGCAATGACTGGTTTTTTTAATGATCATCCCGTTTGTGATGTTTTTTAGTTATAGGAGGTTAATTTGTTTGGCAAGTTGTTAAATAGGAAAGGAGCAACCTTAGTTGAGGTTCTAGTTGCAGCTGTATTGATAGCTGTTGCTTCATCTGGTCTTCTTTCTGCGCTGAGTGCATTTTACACGCAAAAAACAATTAGAGATATAGACAGCTCAATAGTGAGTCAAAAAGAAAAAATAATAGAACTATTAAATGCAAGAAATTCTTGGACTAGGATTATTGCCAATAATGGTCTAACTTGTTTACAATCTGCTGGGATTTCCTGCGCAAGTGGAACGCATGAGATTGCTGTATTTGATTCCAATAATATTAAATTAACTGATTCTAGTGCAAATGATTTTGGTACAGATCGATATTTGAACTCATGTGTTTTTTCAGGTGCTAATTGTGATTTTAGATTTTTAATATCGTGGAGTCCAATTTGTGAATCGGCTGCTACCTGTATGAGCCCACTAATTAAAGTAATTGGAACATTGCAAGTTAATCCTGGCATATCAGAATTAGTTCCGTACCCAAATAAATATGATTTTAATTTTATTAGGGGAACTATTTCAAATAATGCTGTTATGAATTGTCAGAGTTTAGGTGGCTCATATGATAGTGCTACAAATCACTGTTTTTTGCCAAGTGCAAATCAAACCTGCCCTCAAGGAAATATTGTTGTTGGAATTAATGCAAATGGTACTATTATCTGCGAACCGCTTATAGATTTTGAATGCCCAGCTAACACATATGCAAAGGGAGTTAATCCAGATGGGACTCTTCTATGTTTAGGAATTGCTGGAGCGTGTCCAGTCGATGGAAGTAGTAATCTAACTCCACCAACTGGATTTAATACTGATCTGAATTCAGGATTTACAACTTCCGTACTTGGCGGTGGTGGTGATTGTGGTGATGGCGGCGGAGACTGTGGCAATTGATTTAAACTAATGGTAGAAAATGCAGAGTGGATCTTCTAATATTAAAATCAATGAGAGAATATTTTCGCTGTGTACTCTTTTTATATTTTTATTTGATTTCAGGAGCTATTCCTTATCTATAAAGGCAGATTCAAGAATTTGCTGGCCTCATTGGGAACAATGTCGCGCGTTTTTAAATTTAAAATCCTTACCAGACTCTTATGAAATCAATATTTTATTTGCAATTTTATTTGCAGTAATTATTTTTGGAATTTTTGGAGTTTTGAAAGGTAAAGAAAAATATTATTTTGGTTCTTTGTGGATTTTAACGTTATTTAAGTTTTTTTATCAATTTGTTTGGCATTTTTCAGGAATGCACAATTTTGAGTTATTTCATCTTATTCCTACTTTTGCCTTTTTAATAAATAAAAAAGATAGAATTTGGGGTGCGCAAGTATCTTGGGCCATTTGTTACTTTTTAGCGGCATTTGTAAAGATTCATGAATCATGGATTGTTGGTAGTTATTTTTCTTCTCTTTCTCTTGGACTTCCACTGGTGCCTAAAATTTTTATTCCATTTTTAACTCAATCAGTAATTATTTTTGAAATTTTTCTAAGTTGGGGACTATTAAGTGAAAAGTATCGAAAAATGAGTTTAGTTTTATGGACTTTTTTTCATGTCTATTCTGTAGTTTTGGTTGGGTATTATTATCCTACACGTTGTATACTTATTTTGTATTCTTTATTCTTAGGCAAACTGTCTGAAGAAAAGAAATTTTTGAAAATTTCACCCTTATCTATTCTCTTCTTCGGGGTAGTTATTTTTTTTCAGGTGATCCCATTATTATACAGTGAAGATCAAAAAAGAACTTTAAGATTTGAAGGATATGCTTATAATATGATTGATGCAAATTTTCAATGCGTTAATAAAACAACTAAAATAATTAATGGTCTTCGGCAAGAACAAATAGAGCAAAATACGAGCTCAATGCATAGATGTAGCCCTCGATTAATACTTGAAAGAATAAAGATACAGTGTGAGAAAAATACAAGTACTCAAGTAGAATGGATATTGTATCAATCTATTAATGGAAATCCATTTTACGAAATTGTAAATGAAGTTAATGCATGTGAATTAAAGTTTTCTTTATTTGGTGAAAATAAATGGATAAAAAATCAAAGTGATAAATTAGTTGGTTATCCAAAGCATAACGCAGTAACGGGTAATCAAACATTCCAAATGCAAGCTATGAATAGTATTATATTTAAAGATAGAGTCATTGAGAATACCTCAATTCAAACCTTCATTCTAAACCGATACAATTATTTTTATAGTTTTTATCTGCTTCTTTGGGTTGGCATGTTCACGTGGGTTTGTTTTTCAAATTTAAGGTCTAAAAAGTAAATAGGGCGCTATTAGTTCTTCATTAAGAAAAATATTTTCATCTTCTTTATTTAAGAAATATTTTGGTCTAAAAAAATAATTTCTCAAAATTAAATCGAAATATCCTTCTTTTAAAACATAAGCATTTGATTTTTGAAAATCAGATAAGAGTTCATAAAATAACTCAACTAAAGGATCATTTTCAGTTAGTCCAATCAAGACTAAATACTTTGAATTAAAAAGATCTAAATTTTCTTTAATGCTCTTCAAGAAGAACTCGATTGTTTCTTTTTGGATTTCAGGATATCGTTCTAGTTTGTATAATACTGCCCCGTAATAAGCGGCTCCATTTAACTTTGCATTAATTTTTATCTGATTTGATAAATTGAAATTTTTAGCTGCTTTTAAGGGTCTTAAGTCTACGAAAAGGTAATTTGAGTTAGCATTTAGAATAAAATTCGCATGAATTTCTTTCAATGAACTATTTAATATTTTTATTTTTTTATTTCTAAAATATAAAAATGGACGTTTCTTAAATTTGAAAAAGTAAGCAATTTCTAAGTTCAAAATACTAAGATCACTAGAAGAATCACTTATAAAAACATTTGTACTTTCCTTCCAGGCGTTTATTTTTTCAAGCATATGGATATTAGTTGGGGAAACATAAGTATCCCTAGTCATGGAGTTTGGGATATTTTTTTCATCTACAAGAACACCATTTGAACCAGGATCTTCTTTTAAAGCCGTTCCAAGTAAAACGAAACTATTATTTAGGCTGAAGTTTTTTTTGGTGACTGTTGGTTCTGAAATTCTAATTCTTGATATTGATTTCAAATTAAAATGTGGAAAAAGAGAATTTAACATGTTGAGTTTTGTTTCAATAAAGGCATTGTTTTCATGATAATCACTCGCTTTATATATATTTACCTCATTGATAATTGCTTCCATCTCAAAGTAAAATCTATATGGAAATTGCGAGTGAGAGTCATATTCAATAACCCAAAATTTTATATTCCCTGGTTTAAGACACTTAGAGTATTCGGTAGGTAAGAAAAAAATATAATTTCTATCTTTCGTAATAGCGGGGGCCAATTGTCTTGGGAGAAAAAAAATGTTGTCTTTAATATTTAAACATAAAGAGTCATTTTCTTTATAAAAAATGGGTGCTTTTAAAGCAGAATTTTGATTAAAAAAGTTAGTTTCAACTGGTTCACTAAGTTGAAACTTTTCTTTTGACTGGATAGGTTGCTTAATAAACTTTTTAATAAGTGGTTTTGATACGATCTGATTGCTTTTTTCTCTATTGTTTAAATAGTTAAATAAAAAAACGACTAATATAAAAACAGAAATGCCACCAACGAGTAATTCTATTTTTGAAAAAGTAGAAAGCAAACGTAAAAATTTATTTTGTAAATTTCTCATTTAAGGTAATATACTGAACATCAGTTTAATTACACAACAAAAAACGTCTTCATAGCTAAGATATTCTCAATATTGTTTTAATTTAAGAAGAATTTAAATTTCTAAATATTTTAATTTAAAGATATGGGAGCCCCAGTTATATTCGTATTCATTTAATTTTTTGGGCGTAATTGTCATAGGAAGTTGTTCGAAGCTAACAGAGTTGAACTTATAAAGTTCAGAATAATTTTCAACGGAGGATACCATCAGAATTGACCTATCATCCGAAAGAGAAAGCCCTTGGGCAGCCTTAATATTTAGACGTTTTATAAATTTACCTGTCAAATAATTAAAAGCAAATACAGAATCAGACGACGGTAAGGATGCATAAGCAATATTGTTGGGTTCATTAGCTATTAGACTTAAAGCTTCACCATAAAAAAAAGCCTTCATTTCTTGTGGAACCTTCAAGGGGACTATTTTTTTTTCAGGAGTGACTACTCCCAAAATGGCCTCTAATTTTTCGCTACCTGGTAGACTAGCCCCACCACCGTATATAAAATATCCATCAGTCGTTTGATAGAAGTGAGTAGGTCCAAAGGTTTCAAAATAAAGTTGAGTTTCAATTTTATTGGTTTTAATATCAATCCATGCAAGTGAAGGTTTTATTTTTGAATCTTGACTGAATGAAGAATTTGCTGCGATAATATATTTCCCATCTAATGAAAGTTGACAATCGTGAACTCGTAGTCCTCCTGTTCTAATATTCTTTATTCTTTTTGCAGTGCTGGTGTCTAATTTCCATTGGCTTATGTATGATTCTGAGGTAGACTCGCTATGTTCGCTTAAATAGATACTATTCCCATCAGGATTATAAAAACCATGTCCAAAAAAAAGTGAATATTTTTCAAGTTCGCATGTTGATGTTATTTTTTTTGTAAATAAATTATATTCAACAGCTTTATGCCCCCATTTCGGAACAATAGTTACAATGTTGGGTTTTTTGAGATTCTGAATAATAGAGTGAGGTAAAAAGGAAACTTTTATAGAATAGTATTTTTGCTGATTGGTAATTAGGACAATTTCAGAAGTATGGAAAATAAGTTCAGGTTGAGGTCTATTATAATTATAACTAGGCTTTCTGCCAAAACCAACTGCATTAAAACTGCTATTTTTATTATCTTTAGTATTTTTTTTCAGTACAATTTTAGACAGTTTTTCAAAAGCGAAAAGAGGTTTTGAAATGCTAAACATCAACGCCAAACTAATTTTTTTCTTAGCTGTAAATAAAACTTTTCTTCGACTCAGATGATTCGAGAAATCCTTTTTCATTTCTATTTAACCTATCTCAAGAGATATCAAAATTATCTTAATGATTTACCACCAGCCATTGTCTTGTTTCTGTTGGGTAAGGGGCTGTTAAATCGGAGACCGAAAAGTTAGGAGCCATCAGGTTTGTTGGGTAATAAGATGTCGCTGTGTTTGGAGCTAAAGCAGGTGCAAAAGATTGAACAGAGACTTGAAAGCGATTTCTCCCAATTAAACTCAAGGCGGCTTTCACAGCGGCGAAGGCATTGACTCGGCCAAAACCGTAGGCAGCATCCCATTTGGGAGCTGCTATTGGATTTCCAGAGCCATCCACATAACGAAGGGTTTTCATTATAATTTCCTTTATCTGACCAGGAGTGAAGTTTTTATTTACCTGGTACAACAAGGCTGCGACACCTGAAACATGTGGGCAGGCCATGGAGGTTCCAGAAAAAGAAGCCATGCTGCCTCCTGGAATGGAAGAGACAATGTCAACACCAGGGGCTGTAAAATCTGGTTTTTCAATTAACTTACCTTGAAACTTTGCAGGTCCCCTTGAAGAAAATCTAGCAACTTTTTGATCTTTGCCTGTAGCTCCTACAGCAAGAACAGAAGGGTGCTCGTGAGGAGTGGTGATAGAACCTGCTCCAGGGCCAGCATTGCCAGCAGAAAATACGGGTAGGATGCCTGCAGCCTCCCATGCATTGATAGCGCGGTAGAAGAGTTCAATATCAGGAGCGCCACCGGCATTCCAAGAATTGCTGACTAAACGCGGAGAATCTTGCGTGTCAGGATTGCCATCTGGATCCAACATGAACTGCATGGATTCCAACATATTATCATAGCCATCCAGAGCGGCAGCTCCTATGATTTTAGCTCCAGGAGCAACGCCAATTTTATTGGAGGCCCTATCTCCACCAGCAATAGTGCCCGAAACATGGGTTCCATGTTTATCTCGATCAATAGGTGGTGTAATTTTTTTGGCAACAGAGTCATAAAAAAGAGCTACTTTTCCAGCAAGAATGGGATGTGTTCCGTCAACTCCGGTGTCGACAACTCCAACAGAAACACCCTGTCCTTGTATTTCGGGATTTGTTTTCATCAGCTCATCGATACCAAGATCTACGAGGTCATAGGGATAGCTTGCATCACCACGAGTTGGAGCCAGTCTTCCGGCGACAGGTTTAACATAGTTGATATTTCGATTGGAGTAAATTTTTTCAATTTCTGGAAGTTCAGTGAGCTTTCTTAATCCTAGAGGAGTGACGACTAGGCCCAACGAGTTATTAATCCAAAACTGATTTTCAATTCTAATATCCTGAGGGTTTCGGGAAATAACTTGGAACACATTTTTGGCTGATTGTTTGTACAGGGACATTAAATATCTTTTGACTCCAGCCGCTTGATATCTAGAAGGAGCCGGGAGACCTCTTTGATCATATTTAAGCAAGGCCACAATCTTAGTGCTTTGGGTGCTGCGACTATTTATAAAGTTAAGTAAAATGGGATCTACAAAAGTAGCGCTGAATGAATATGAACAAAAAGTCAGTATAAGAAATTTAATTATTTGACGACTCATTTAAAATCCTTTTTTGATTTAGATATTGCATTATGTATAGTTGATTCTCTTAATGTCTCACCCATCTAGATTGATTGATCGTGTGAACTCTTGAAATATAGGTAAGTAAGGCCTTTCTATTTTGTTGATAATAGTAAGGTGTCTTTGAAGGATCGGGATACTTTACGTTTGAAAGTTCAACGGTCACTTGCATGTCCTTATGCCAGTACCACGACCAGTCTTGCATTCCTCCATTGATCTCGTACCATTCGTAACCATTAGTGATTCCCTGTTTGAAAGACTTTGAGGCCGCGATATAGGGTGCATTCAAAGCATATTCGGTACTGATATTTTTAATAAGATCATAAAAAGGAAATTTATCTGGAATGGTATCCCAAGGGTAGCTGACGACCTCAGCCCCTCCATGAAAGTTTGCGGATAATACAAATTTTCTTTGAGCTTGCCATTTCATCACGGCCTGAGTTTCAATGGCTCTGCCGTCAAGCTTATTTTGATTGTCATCAGTTGAAAAATCTGGGAAGTCTCGGTTTAAATCCACATAGTCGGCATTTCCTCTACTCACATTTTTTGCTCCATCTGGATTCATTGAGGGCATAATATAAATTTGAGTTTTATTCATCAGATCTGTTATGAAAGGGTCTTTCCCGTAGTTTTGTGCCAAGTCTTCAATAAGAAGCACCATCAATTCTCTTCCAACAATTTCATCTCCGTGCATATTAGCAATAAATTTAAATTCAGGCCTCTGATCATCATTTTGAACATTCTGAGCCAATTTTAAAACCCAAAGGTCTCTTCCTTTAACAGATTTTCCTATGGAAAACATCTTAACTAAATTGGGGTAATTCGTCGCGACTGTTTTTAGGCGATCACCGACTTGTTCAGGTGTGGCATAGGGAGCTCTGAAGGGAGGAGCTCCCGTCGGTAAAACCACAAATCTAACTTGAATACGTTGAAGGTAATTTCCTAATCCTGGAGGACCATAGACTTCAAATCCATAGGCCGAAACGTGATCAATAGAGAGAGTGTTGTAGGGTGAAAGGTATTTTATATTTTCTTTACCGTAGACAAAATAGCCTTCATGGGTTCGTTTGGAAGAATAGTTAGCAAAAACCAAGATCGAAGAAAAAAACACAAATAAAAAAATTTTTTTCATTTTATTTCAGTGGATATATTTTCACTGCCCCTTATATTAACGCTATAGATACTCCTTAGCCTTAGGTGAAAAGGCAAGGTTAATCTCAGAAATAATTTGTAAAACAACGGCGTGCAAAAATAAGAAATTGTTTAGGGAGATATTAATATTTATTTTGGAAACTCAAGTAACTTCAATTTTTGAGTCTGGATGAAGCCTCAGCTCATTCGACAGGAACGTCACATCCTTTGGGATAGAAACTAAAGTCCCACGACCTATTTCCTGAGGTTTGATTTGTTTATGAAGCCATGTGAAAAACATTCGATCTGAATTGTAGCACACCAGCTGCCTGCTTTTCCCTTTTTCATTGAGCAAATCGCCAGTTAATCTGGCAAGTTGTAAATCCGAAGGCTCACTTTTTGTCCCAGAAGGAGCAAATAAATGTGTTGAAGGGGTAGGTGACTTTACGATTTTTCCTCTTTGATTTTTTTTATAGGCTATTAGATAGGAAAAAGTAATGGTTTCGTTTTTAATGGGAAGCTGGTTCTCTAGCTTTTGGAACCAATCTGGTTTTTGAAAATGAATGCGATCATGACACCAATCTTTTTTAGATTTCTCTAAAAGTGGACAATCCTCCTGATGCACACAGGGGGCCGCTATATGATAACCTTTTTGAATCAGTTCTTTTCTTAATTGCATCAATTTTCGCCCATCACTTTGAGTTGAGGGCTCTAGGATCATTAAGTAATTAAATTTCTCAAGTAAGGATAGACTATCGTTCACTTCAGTTAAGGAATAGGAAAAAACCCCGAGCGTATTTCGATCAATTTTCAGAAGCAAAGATTCACTGTTTGGTAACCAATAAAAAGGCGCTGTATCCCAATAGTTTTTAAGTTTGATTTCAGTTTCAAATTGAAAAATAGGTGAATTCAGTTTTTCATTTTGAAAGCACCAGGAGCTGGTTCCCAAGCCCGAACCATAATCAACAATTTTTGAAAAGTTTTGAATATGGAAGTGTCTTTTCATTTCTTGAATGACGGCATGATTTCGTAAGTAATTGAGTGGAAAATAATAAGCTAATTGAGCGATCCAAGTATATCTCTCGTTCCAGGGAGTTGCCAACTGGGGATTGTTGATATAAAAATCTGACATAAAAAGAACCGCATCGGCAATTTTTTTTGAATTCGATAGACTCAAATTATATCTCTTTAATTTTTCTTCAATCAATGTGGTAAAGGATTCGGGGAGGCTGTAGATTCGTTTTTCCATCAGATGGTTTTCATTCATTCTAGGATAAAACTCAACAGAATAGTATGCTATTTCCGTCCAAAAAAACGACTTTTTGGAAAAGTTTGGTAGCACTGCTAAATGTGTGACATGTAATATAAAATTATATTTATTTTTTTATGTCTACGGTTGTCTTATTAAGACTCGCAGATATATAGTTCTGTAATGTCGGAAAATAAAATCAATAAAAAATCTTTTATTATAGAATCAAATATAGAAATTGAACCCCTTTTGAATGCTTATGGTCAGTTTAATGAGGCTCTTAAAATTGCCAAAACTGATTTGGAAAAAGCTGGAACAATTCAATATTTTGAGTTTACTTATGAATTAGCCTGGAAAACCTTAAAAAGAATTTTAAGCGCTAGAGGCAAAGAACTAAATAGTCCCAAACCTATTTTTCGCGAGGCTGCTTTGGAGAAATTGATTGATGATCCTGAGCTGTGGTTTGATTTTACAAAAGACAGAAATGAAACTGTTCACACCTATAATAAAGCCATCGCAAATTCTATCTTTAATGACCTGCATTTATTTGATAAAGAAATGGGTAAACTTATTTCCCATTTAAAAGCACTTAAATGAAAGAAATTCAAATAGATCCGAAACATTTAGAAATTATCAAAGGCATTTTAGGCCCCCACTTGAATTTTACCTACGTATTTGGGTCGAGAGCAAAAGGAACTGCAAAAAAATATTCTGATTTAGATTTAGTTATCAAAACCACAATTGATAAGACCAGTTTAAGGAAAATTCAGGATCATTTTGAGGAGTCTGATTTGCCATACAAAGTAGATCTCATAATTTGGTCAGAAACTGATGACACTTTTAAAAATCATATAGAAAAAGATTTGATTAAATTTGCTTAAGGTTTTTCAGAAATGCTTTATGGAGTTTCAGCATGAGAAAGAAACTCTCTAAATTGTAAATCGTAATATGGGTTAGTGAAAGTAAGGAGGGCAAACTCAATGGCCTCTTTAACTGTTGGCCGTTGTTGAAATGCTGGCGCCTGATTGATTGAAAAAGACTGAGTTTGAAGCATAAATTTATTTAAATTTTCTGTGAATTTAAAATAGTTAATTTTGCATTGAGCAGTATTTCTTAAATCTGAAGTCAAAATACTGTTTTTTCTGATTGTCTCTAAGGCAAGTCATTGAAGTTCTTCGGTTGTAAAACCTTCAAGAATTCTTTCTTGAAAGAAAAAGTCCGGTACATAGCTTCATCCACCCTGTCTAAGTTAGCTATAATTTCTTTAGAGTCCCAATTCTTTGCAAACCACGGAATTTCAGGTATCCTATCCAATCGGTTTCCTTCTGGTTTAGGATTCCATCCTTCAGGAATCCAATCCATGACGATGGCCCAATCCGCAGAGAGGCATTGATTTTGCTTTGAATGATTCAAATGTGGAAATCTAGAATAAATTTCTTGAATTCCATTTTTATCTAAAATGCCTGTTACAGGAATGGACACCCTAGCTCTCCAAGATGAAGTTGATACACAGCTTGATCATAAGTTTTTTTCTGTTGAAAAGAGTTTGAAATGATTATTATTTTTAGGAACAGCCATTATTTTAAAAAGATCTCTCATATTCAAAGAAATATAATTTGAAGGGTATTTAGTTAACGACTTAAACTCAATATTCGAAGTTTTAAAATCAAAACCTTTTCCATTTTCAAGAGATAAATTTCCTATATCTGTTATCATACCAGAACTTGTTTGATATTGTATAACCACTCGTTCACTTGCTGAGATAGAGTTAATAAGTCGAGAGTTACTTCCATTGACAATAACACTTCCGTCGAAGATGACAGGATCTCCATAAACTAATATTTTTTCAATAAAACTGGGGTGTCTAAAATTCTGCCAAACAAGAGGGTCATTTAAATATTCCATTTCTGAAAAAAGATGGTTCTTTAATTTAGATTCCATTCTATTCTGGACATAATAAGAATCACATTCAAAAGCCAAAGCCGAATCTGAATCTGCGAAGAAATAAATCATTATGAATAAAGGTAATAAAAATCTATTATTAGCCATAATTTAATTTGCAAAATGCCTTTTCAAAAGGTTGAAATTGGTTATCTGATGATAATATATTGTTTTACTGAAAGAATTTCACCTGTAGAAAGTTGTACAGATTGGGCCTTAATTGTCGCTTGTTTTGTTACAAAGTTGTACGAAAATTGTTAAAGTGACTAAATTTCTACAGGTGAAACTGTTGATTGATCAGGATAAGATTGTACTCTAATGAAAATAAGTATTTTATCAATCTTCATAGGCTCAGCAGCTTTCTCTAGTGTCAATTTATGTTTAGAGACATATCAAAATAGAAATACAAATAGAACTTTTGATTTAAAGGTGGCAAATCGTGAGAACCTTAAATCAAACCTTGGATCTGCAGTAAGAACTCAAAGGATTAAGGATTTGATAAAGCAATTTCAGGATCAAGGAATGACTAAAAAAGAGGGCTTATATTTTTTATATTCTAATATTGAAAATTACAAATTAGGAAAAATAAGACTTTTTGAAACGACTGAAAATGCCTTGAGAGAAGCCATTAATAGAATTGAAGCCATAGAATCAAATTATATTGATTTGCTTTTTGATTTGAGTATTATTTCGCGGTTTGAAGAATTTATTAACTTTGCGAAAAAGTTAAAAAACAATGGACAATTACCTACTGATCCATGGATTGCTCGGGAACTTTTTAGTAAAGAATTAAAACATAGGATCGTTAGTAGGGCTATGACTATAACTAAAGAAGAATTTAATTTTCTTTCTCAAAATGGAATAAGACCATTGAATTTAAGTCAAATAGATATCATTAACGATCAATTTCATTATCCTGAGGAGCTTCTTTCCCACATTAAACAAATATTGGTAGGAAAAACTCGTAAACCTTTTACGTTTATGTCAGTTACGGAACACCCTCTTATTGGAGCACTGGTTTCTTTCAAAACACATAAGTATGAAAGTATGTTAGCTCAACTGACATTTCAAAAAGAAAGCCCTACTAAAATCACAGTCGTATATAATTTAGAAATTCCAACTTTAGATATAATAGAATTTAGCGATAAGTCTGATCCATTGCTTCTGAGTCTCTTAGGAACTAATCCTATTGCAAGAACTAAAACAATATTGCATTTTTCAGATAAAAAAGATCAGGTTTTTCCTTATTCTTCAGCTGTTGAATCATTTGTCATGTTTGAAGTCATGAAAGATGAAATCCTTTCTAGCAATGTAATTCCCGAAGCTATTTTAGAAAATACTTTTTTAGAAATGAACTAATTCACTTTGATCCAATTAGGTGGTAGCTTTATTTTCTTGAAAGATTTTCTGTCACTTCTGTAGGTTTAATGGAATCCATGCAATTAAAATGTGGACATTTCTCATTAAGGCAGTGGTTTGTGGCAGGACAATCTACCGTGGGAAGGAATATTTTCGCCAAAGGACCTCGGGCTTTCCATCGAGTGGGGTGTTGAACGAGGATAGGAGAATAAATCCCATAGACAGGAATTCCAAGACTGGCGCCAAGATGAAGAACTCCTGTACTTGGCGCCACGAGTGCTTTTGCATTTTGGAGTATAGTTAGAAGCTCCGATTGGGAAATTTTATTTTGTAAAATAAGAACCTGAGGGTGATGGCTAAAGTGTTCTTTGATTTGGTTTAAGTAGATCTCATCAGTAGTAGTTCCTGTAAGAACTACTTTTTTATGACTTGTGGTTGATACAGGTAGGCTCAAATAGCCTTCAATAAATTCAATGTATTGAATTTGTTTCCAGTTTAGGGCGCTTCCAAACATTCCGGGATGAACCACTAGATATTCTTTTTTGATTAAATCAAATTTTTCAAATAAAGAATCATTGTAAGGGGCTGTTAATTTTAAGGTAGGTGTATGAAAGTGACGATGATTATCAGCAAAGTTTATAACGGGTTCCGTATTTAATTTCGTTTTATAGTTTATAACTAACTCTTTTTTTAAAGCGCTATCTACAATTTCAAAATTATAATCAGCCTCGTGTTTTTCGGCGAGGCTTCTTTTTTGTCTGGTTCCTTTATTTAAAAACAAAAAGGAGTGCCATTGGCTTAACACTCCAAAACGAAGTGGAATCGAAGAATTCCAAAGAGCCAAATGGACCCACCATGGAGATTGAAATGAAAAAACAGCATCAAATCGATGCTGTCGCAGAAAAGTAGAAAGAGCTTTAAAGCTCTGCCAAGGAGTCTTCTTATCAAGACTTAAAAAGCTTCTTGGGGGGTCTGAATTCAAAGCTATAAATTCATTCCCTTTGCTCAGAATCCAAAATGTTTCTACATTTTTGGGAATAAGAGGATGTTCATCGCAGGGTAAAGTGCAAACCAAATCTCCAATTTTATCTAATCGAATAAATAAAATTTTTTCAAGAGATTTGGTTTCACTCATAGGATTCGATGCTAGGGCAGGCACAAACTAAATTTCGATCGCCGTAAGCATTATCCACGCGTCCTACAGCTGGCCAAATTTTATTTTCTTTAATCCAAGGCAAGGGATAAGCAGCTTCTTCACGAGTGTAACTAAAATTCCATTCAGTACCAAGAACTCTCATGGCTGTATGGGGAGCTTGGGTGAGGGGACTTTGTTCAAGTTTGTATTTTCCCTTTTCAACAGCTTGGATTTCATTATGAATTTGAATCATTGAATGAATAAATCGATCGAGCTCGGCTTTAGATTCACTTTCCGTCGGTTCAATCATCAAAGTTCCAGCAACAGGCCAGCTCATCGTAGGTGCGTGAAAGCCATAGTCCATAAGTCTTTTCGCGACATCGGTGACATCCACGCCACTTGTTTTCTTCGCTGGTCGGAGATCAATAATACATTCGTGGGCAACCAGTCCTTCACGGCCTTTGTAGAGTACGGGAAAGTAAGGGTTTAGTTTTTTAGCCATGTAGTTCGCATTGAGAATACTTACAAGGGTGGCTTTTTTTAAGCCTTCCGATCCCATCAAAGTAATGTAGATCCAAGAAATAGGCAAGATGCTAGCACTTCCCCAAGGGGCTGAGGTGGTGGACGTAATTCCACTGCTAGGACCACTTTCAGGAACAAGGGATAATCGAGGGAGGAATTCTTTCAAATGAGATTTTACACCTATGGGGCCCACTCCGGGACCACCACCACCATGGGGAATGGCAAAAGTTTTATGCAAATTCATATGAGAAACATCGGGACCAAATTCACCTGGCCGAGCGAGGCCGACAAGGGCATTAAGGTTGGCACCGTCCATATAGACTTGGCCGCCATGATCATGAATGATCTTGCAAATTTCGGTAATGCCTTCTTCAAAAACACCATGGGTCGAAGGGTAGGTAACCATTAAAGCCGCTAAGTTATTTTTATATTGTTCGGCCTTAGATCTTAAATCCACAAGGTCGACATTCCCATGCTCATCACATTTAACCACAACCACTTCCATACCACACATCACCGCTGAGGCAGGGTTAGTGCCATGGGCAGAACTGGGGATCAAACAAATATTTCTTTGCGGCTCCCCCTTAGAGATAAAATATTTTCTGATGACCAATAAGCCAGCATACTCGCCCTGGGAGCCGGCATTGGGCTGCAAAGAAACGGCTGCAAAGCCTGTAATCCCACAAAGTTTTCTCTCGAGATCATGGATCAAATCAAGATAACCTTTGACTTGGGAAATCGGAGCAAAAGGATGGATCTGATTGACTTCGGGCCAAGAAACAGGAACTAGTTCTGTGGTGGCATTGAGTTTCATGGTGCAAGAACCAAGGGGGATCATCGAGTGGGTCAAGGTAAAATCTTTGTTCTGCAATTTATGAATGTACCTTAATAACTCTGTTTCGCTATGGTAAGAGTTAAAAACGGGATGAGTTAAAAATGAGGATTTTCTTTGTAAATTCAGAGGAATCAAGTTTGAGTTTTTAGAAAAGGTATTTTTATCAAGTTCAAATAGAGAAATTTTTTCCGTTGTGAAAAAAGAGAAAATTTCTTCTAGGTTCTTCTCAGAACAAGTCTCGTCTAGAGAAATTCCCAATTTAGTCTCTGAGTATTTTCTAAAGTTATAATTTCCATGAAGAGCTTTTGCATAGACTTCATGAGCTCTTGATGATTCAAAAATTAAAGTATCAAAACTCGTTTGGTTTAAGACAGCCACGCCCAGTTGCTCTAATCCAAGTTTTAAAATTTGAGTTAATTTGTGGGTCTTTGCTGCAATTTTTTTTAATCCCTCAGGACCGTGATAAACAGCGTACATGGACGCCATGTTGGCAAGCAAAACTTGAGCTGTGCAAATATTGGAAGTCGCTTTTTCCCTGCGAATATGCTGTTCTCTGGTCTGTAAGGCCAACCTTAATGCAGGTTGATTTTGAGAATCCTTAGAAACCCCAATAATTCTTCCTGGAAGTTGCCGTTTGAAGTTTTCTTTACATGCCATGAAAGCCGCATGAGGACCGCCGAACCCCAAAGGAACACCAAAGCGTTGGGAGTTCCCATACACGATGTCAGCACCCCATTCGCCTGGAGGAGTCAATAATGTCAAAGCTAGCAAATCGGTACCGACAACCATGAACGCCTGATTCTCTTGAATTTTCTTAGTTAGCTGTTGCCAATCAGTAAGGGTTCCTTCGGTATCGGGATACTGAACAAAAAAGGCAAAAATAGGAGTCTTAAAATCAAAATTTTCAGCTTTGCCGATAATCATTTTTAAATTCAGCGGCTCTGACCTTGTTTTTAAAACTTCAATCACTTGGGGATGAAGCTTATCCGAAACGAAAAAGTGTTGAGTCGTCGGGTTCTTAGATAAGCCCAAAGCCATGTTCATGGCCTCTGCGGCCGCGGTGCCCTCATCCAATAGGGAGGCGTTAGCAATTTCCATGGCGGTTAAATCTTTTACTAAAGTTTGAAAATTAAGTAAGGATTCCATGCGCCCTTGGGAGATTTCCGCTTGATAGGGAGTGTAAGCGGTGTACCAAACGGGATTTTCAAGAATATTTCTTTGAATTATGGTGGGTGTGTAAGTTCCATAGTACCCTTGACCTATTAATGACTTATTTACTTTATTCTGACCCATCATGGTTTTGAGTTTGATCAGAATATCAGCCTCAGAGACTCCCTTTCCGACATCCATTTCTTGGGTATTCAAAATGCTTTTTGGCACCACTTGGGTAGCAAGATCATCTAAAGAGGAAAATCCCAGCTCTTGAAGCATTGATTGCACATCTCTGTCGGAAGGACCAAGGTGTCTGGGAATGAATTCATTTTGAGTCGAAAGCTCTTGAAGGGAAAGATTTAAATAGTCTGAGGTTTGTCTTTGTTTAGTCATAAGGGTGTTACCTGAAATTATTTAGCGGCCGCTTTAGTAGATTTAACAGGAGAACTCTTTCTTGCTGCCGCTTTTTTAGTGGTGGATTTATCCATCTTCTTGGTGGCCGTTGCTTTGGCCGAGGTTTTTTTCGTTGAGGTTCTAGATCTTGTTTTGCCCGTTGCTTTTTTCTTAGTAGTGAAAAAAGTTTTTTCTACTTTTTTTGCCGAATCTTTAATTTGTGAAAGAGCTTTTTTAACTTCTTTGTCTAGAAGTTTTTGGGTTGTCGATACTTGCTTGAGTAATGAATGGTACTTACCTTCAGCACTTTTCACTGTTTTATCTTTTTCACTATTCAAATAGGTATTTAACTCAGTGCTTTTTGTTTTTAATTCTTTGCGAATTTTTTCTAATTCGGAAACTAACATTTTCGTATTTTTATTTTGTGAAATCTGTGTTGAAATTTTTTGTTTTAAACCTAAAAGCCAATTTTCCATAATGCATCCTTTTTTAAAGTGTAAATTTTGCTTTACTTAGTATCATACAAGGGTTTTTTTTACTACCTAAATGACAACACCCTGCAACGAATTAACCTTATAAGTCCTAATTTATCCCTTGTCCAGTTGTATAGTTATCAAATATCTTCCCACTCTATGAGGAAATTAAGAGTCAAAAAATCTAATTTGTTTAGGTCCCTTGTTTTATTTTTAGTAGGCCTGTTAATAGGCTGTGAAGAGATTGACGATCAAACGATTGCGAAGGGTAAAGAATGGCAAGCCGCCAATCCAAAGCCCGAAAATAGAAATTTTATTTTAAATAATCAAAATCATAAAATACTCGTCGCTGAGATAGATAGTGGGATCGATTACAATCACCCACTTTTAAAAAACAATATTCATTTTAATTTAGATAGTCAGGGTAAACCAATAGGATTTGGTTATGATTTTGTTGGACAGGATTACTGGCCGTCGCCTTATGTTGCTCGCACCTTGGATTTAAATCCTGAGGTGAAATTAAAAGACACTGAATCCACTCGCAGAGGTCGGCTGATGGCTGAAGAGGTTGTAAAATCAGATCAGGCTTTAGGGATTTATTTGGATCCCTCAAGAAATATCCAACAAGAAATAGACTCAGGCGCGTACCATGGGACTCATGTGGCAGGATTAATGGTTTATGATGAGCCTCAAATTGGAATTATCGGCTACAGAGTGCTACCAATGAATGTAAAATATAAACAAGGGAAAAAAGATTTTTCACAAAATTCAACGGAAATGGTTTTTAAAAACATATTATCAGCGATGTCCATGGCGATAAAGGAAGGATCTCGGGTTATTAATCTTTCCTTGGCTCTAAAAAAATCTGAAACAGCGAGTTTGTTCGATCAACTTATTTCTGGCGAAGATAACTACAAGCTATGGATGGCACAAGTAAAGACTTTCATGGAAAAAAACAGCAATGTTATTTTTGTAGCCGCTGCTGGAAATGACGGAAAATGGGTTGATGATAAAGTTAATTTACAAATTCCATGTGGAATTAGTGCGTTAAATTTAGTTTGTGTTGGCGCTTTGGATGAACATCAAAACTTAGCTTCTTTTTCGAACCTTGTATTGAGCGAGGGCACTTTTGTGGTTACTTTGGGTGTGGAAGTAAACTCTTTGTTTCCTTCTCAAATGTGTCAAACTTCTGATTTGAATCAATTAGAAACTTCTGGACTTACCTTGTCCGAAATTTCAAACATGAAAAACACCCTTCATCGTGATTGTTTGAAAAAGGATATAAAGAAAAGAATTTCGGGAACCAGCATGTCATCGCCTATCGTGGCTCGAATCGTTGCAAAATGGATGCTTCAATTCCCAAATTTGACTTCCCAGGAAATCATCCAACTGCTTCTGCAACATTCACAAAAAAAACAACTGGGACCCTTGCAATTAAATATTCTACCCTTTGAAAAACCATCTTGGTATTAACTTATTTTATGGATGAAAAATCAAAAAGAAATGTGTTTTTACAAACTCAATGGTCTCCTTATCCAAGGTTTAATCCTCAAGCTAAATATTGGGGACGCTTCCTTGGAATATTGGATGATGAGGCCAGCCAGAAAATAGAACTAAAAAGCTTTCAAGAAGAACATTTCTTCAAGAATCAAAATTTGGTGGTATTCCCTATTAAAAATCTCCAGTTTTGGAAAGAAATTTTGATTAGCGGAGATATTATCGAAATCAATGAAAAAAATGAACAACTGGATATAACCTTGCTAACTCCCTATTTGGCCCCGACAAAATACAAGGAATTTATCCCCCATGAAAAATGGGAAATATTTCAATTGTGGTCTGAATATCTTCATTTAGTCAGGAGTTTTTTTAAAGAAAAAAAATTTATCGAGTTATCCACGCCCCTGATCGTGAATCATCCAGGATCGGAACCTAGTTTAGAACCTTTTGAGATCAACTTAAAATTAGGAAATAAAAGTTTTAAGAAATATTTGCCCACCAGTCCTGAACTTCATCTTAAGAAAGTTCTGACCACGGGTGTTCCAAAGATTTTTGAAATTACAAAAAGTTTTAGAAATAATGAATCTTCAGAAAAGCACAGTCCTGAATTTTGGATTCTGGAGTGGTATCGAAATTTTTCAAATTTAGAAGAAATCAAAAAAGATGTTCAAGACTTAATCGGTTTTATACAAACAAACTTGCCTCTTGTTGTGAGTAAGAAGGAACTGGAATTTAAGTCAGTAAGTTTTCAAGAGATATTTTCAGAGTATTATCATTTTTCATTTAATCCCGCGACAAACCAATCAGAGTTGGAACTCTTTTGTAAGAATCATCATTTAAATTATTTGGGAGTTCGAACTATTGAGGATTTGTTTTCAATGATTACCTTTGAAAAAATTGAAACCAAACTGAATCCTCAAGCGATTACATTCTTAGAAAAATATCCTCCTTATGCAGCAGCCTTAGCTCGGACAAATGAACAGGGTTGGGCGGAAAGATTTGAGGTTTATTGGCAGGGATATGAGCTAGCCAATGCTTTTTTTGAGTTAAACGATATGCAAGAACAGCTGAATCGATTTCATTTAGATAATGAACTCAAAAAACAAAATTCCTTAGCCCAAATTACAGTAGACGAAGAATTTATTTTTCACTTAAGTACAGGTCTCCCTCCCTGTGCGGGGATTGCTCTGGGTCTTGAGAGATTGTTTATGGCTTTGTTTGGTTTTAAAAACATTAATGATTTAAAGCTTTTTTCTATGGTTTTTCTGTATCTGGCAATATTTCAATTTTAGTTCAGATTTTTTCCTCGAGTTTTACTAATGCAGAAATGATTTACGTGTTAAGGGTAAATCATTGTACTAGCGGTCAAAGCTCTCCCAGAAAAATAGAGTTCATGGGGTGCTTACTGTATTTAGGGCTCTCACCCAAATATTTTGAAAGGCCTGAATCAAGCTTCCGCCATTAGTTGCATATTCAATATAGTTTTTGAAGTTTTCATAGTCGATTCCGATTCGACCCAGAATGGCCGCTGTTTTGGTTGTTTTTGTGACGTCACCGGCATTTAATTTCACGCGCACAATTTTATGACCTTTATCGGTTTTAGTCTCAAATCCAAGCGTATAAAATGGAGCTGTATCTAAACTCATAACAATCGTATTTGAGTTAAAATATGAATTGCCCGTTGCAAATTCAGTTGGCAATGCTGATTGTTCATGTAGTTCGATTGAGGTACTGCCATCTTCTTTTGTAACTTTAAAAGGGTTACCACCAGAATAGCCAGAACGCTGCTCGACAACAACGACGGATGTGGGTGTTTTTGATATAGAGTGCGCGGCTATAACAGATTCTAAATCGGTAACAACTTCAATATTATCAAATAGTAAGTTTTGTTTACCCATTTTTTGTAATTGTTGTGTTCGTCCTGACTTATCTAAATAGGTTTTTAGCATACCGGCCCCTTCACCAATGGCAACCGTATCAATTAAAGGATCTCCTGTACTTGGATTTAAAGCATGAACTCCAATTTGCATTCCAAAGAGATGAGTTTCATTACGTTTTTTAGAATCATTTATATATTTTCTAAGTGCAGAAATTATTTTTTCATTAGTGGTTAAATCAGCATGAAAAGTCTTGGTATGAAAGTTTTGATTAAACTCATTTAAATATTGAGCGATATCCTGGTGAGTTTGTTGACTTGTCCAGATATCAAATGGTACATAAGTTTCCGCAAATTCGCTAAGTAAGGCCACATTAGCTAATTTCATATCAAGAGGTGTTAGGGCCCTTTTATCTTCACGTGCTTCTTTGAGAAGTTTGTTAATTTGATTTTTTGCATCTGAAACAAGTCTTTCTGCATAATTTGCTTTTTCTAATTCTTCATTTGGAATTTCTTTTCCAGCAGCTTTAATTGCGGCGTCTGGAGAACTGGCTGTTGCAATTAATGAAAATTTTTCCAGTAAGTTAACTTTTTCAAGGGATAAGACTTCTTTGAGGTTGAAGGGAACTAAGGCCTTAACTTGTCCAGCGCCGCGTGACCACAAACCAGCTCCACTGGTGACATAGTAAAGCGATGGGGCCATTTCTTTAGCTCTTTTTTTTAAGTCTAAAGATGACATTGGTGACAACTTAGTTAAGTCAACCGAGATATCGTTTTCCTGAACTCTTTCTACATTTTTACCTTTAGGTGGTTGATTTAAGGAACCAGAATTCTTGGATTCAATATAGATATTTGATATTTTCTGATCAACAATTTGGCCCCCATCCACAAAATGGCCATGGTTAGATTGAGTTTGTTGTAATAACGATAAATAAAAATAAGAACATTTGGAATTGGCGGAGTTGGCAAAAGTTTTATTTGTAACAGATATAAAAGAAAGCCATAAAAAAAGTACGGACTTTGTTAAAATTACGGGTTTTAAAACTAAATTCATTTTTTTCATATTTCACCTGATCATAATAGATATAGATAGCAAAAGTGTTGGGATTTATTTCCCATGATGCCACAGCTCTAGTCTAATTAAATACTTGTATAACGTTTTACTTTAAGTTTTTCACCTGTAGAGATTTTTACACTAAGACAATAAATGTCATCGGTTTAAAATTTCAAGTGTTTTCGCACACATCATCCAGCTTTTTTCTATGATTTTTCTGTGTCTGGTAATTTTTCAATTCTAGTTTTATCAATATTTAGTCTTTAGGCATTTTGTGACAAAGTGGATAGTACCATAAATGGTTGGCAATGGCCGAGGCTTTTTTTGAACGGCCGAGAGGTCTTAAGACTTCCCAATAGGATCCACTAGAAAATATCCTATTGCTGTTATTCACCTGATCATGAAGCATCTTAAGACTGCATGAAAAAGATCGTTTGGGATCTCTGGAGTCGTATTGTCTGCAACCCCTTGCGTAGTCATCTTCTCTGCCTAGGTGGAGTTGAAGAACGCCATTGGCGATACCATTGGGGCCTCGTCCTTTTGCTGTTTCATTGCAAGTGCTTTCAAAGAATACCATGCCATCGAACAATCGCAGGAGGATGATTTTCTTTTGATCTACATTCAAGTTGGGATAATTTGGACAGAACTTAATTAAGTCCGAAGGAGCGCCATCAGCGGGATTATCTTCAAAAAATAGGGGGTATTTCTCAGGGGAAAGTTCCGCCATCATATAGTCACGCCAATTTTTTCTAGTGGGAGGGTTGATGCTAAACTCTTTGCAATAATAATTTGAGTTAAATCCTCTTAATTGAGAGTTGGAAGTATAAATTGATTTTGATTTTTCCTTCGCACTCGCATTTGGTGAATGAATCAGTAATGTCATCATTAATGATAAAAAAAATAAAGTTCCCCAATTAAACATGATGTCCTCCCCACAAGTCACTACTGTCTCTATAACAAATTGAGTGCCAGCTGATTTGAGCTTAAAATGAAGATGAATTTTATGAACATGAAAAAAAAACAGGACTGTCTTGCATTTGACATTTCTAATTTTTAGAAATTCTTGGAGTTTTGACTCTCTTGGGAAAAAGTAATTATTACAAAGGATCTATAGACAGGTTGGGTGAAGTTAATCTATGATATTTCGGTTCAGTTATGAAAGAAGTCTATTAGAAATATTTTAAAGGAAAGATTATGCGGTTGATTTTATTAGGTCCCCCTGGTGCAGGAAAAGGGACACAAGCACAGTTCATCAAAGAGAAATACAATATTCCTCAAATTTCAACTGGTGAAATCCTGCGAGCGGAGATTAAAGCGCAAAGTCCCATGGGGCTCAAATTAAAATCTTTGGTGGATTCAGGGCAGCTAGTACCTGATGAGATTATTATTCAAATTGTTGCAGATAAAATTAAAACTCCTGAATGTCGGAATGGGTTTTTATTTGATGGATTTCCACGAACAATTCCCCAAGCAGAGGCGTTAAAATTAGCTGGAATTCATATTGATGCTGTTCTGGAAATTCATGTTCCCGATGAAGAAATCATTACTAGAATGAGTGGGCGAAGAGTTCACCTTGCTTCTGGAAGAACCTATCATGTTAAATTCAATCCTCCAAAAGTTTCAGGAAAAGATGATATCACTGGGGAAGATCTGGTTCAGAGAGAAGATGACAATGAAGAAACCGTAAAAAAACGCTTGGATATCTATCACCACCAAACAAAGCCCCTAATTGATTACTATTTAAGTTGGTCTCAACGTAAAGAGGACCATGCTCCTAAATATAAGAAAGTGTCAGGCTTGGGAAATATTGAGCAAATTAAAGCTGAGGTACTTAAAGATCTTTAAAGGCGAGTTTGCGTTTTAAGGCTTTTCTTTTTTTGTTTGGGTATTGATGTCTTCTTTTAGCTCTTTACCCACTTTAAAAAAGGGAATTTTCTTTTCTCCAACATCAATGATTTGTCTTGTCCTTGGGTTTCTAGCTTTATAGGCATTATATTTTCTATTTACAAAAGAACCAAAGCCTCTGATTTCAATGCGATCATCTTTCATTAAAGATTCGATCATTGTATCAAAAATAGTATTGACTACGGTTTCTGCCTTTACTCTGGTGATCCCAGCTTTTTCAGAAATAATGTTGATTAAATCAGATTTTGTTAATGCCATAGTGACTTCCTCTGTTCAATTTTTTTAGGCGCAATTTTATAACTAATTGATTATATAAAACTTTTTCAAATGGAAAAGAAGATTCTGCCTGGACAAACTGCATTACGACCGTTTATTTTGAATTATTTTCTGATAAGAGCTGTTTACTGTCAAAATCATCTTTTGGGTATCAAACATTTCCAGTACTTTTTGCCTTGCCTTTTCACCAATTTCTTCCGTTGGGAGAGAGCCCGAAAAAATTTCAATGAGTAGATTAGCCAGAGAGTCTGTATCAGCGGGACGAATTAAAAAACCATCAATACCATCTTCAACAACATTAGAAATAGGACTTACTTCAGAACCAATAATAACTTTTTTCTGGGCCATGGCTTCAATTTGTGTAGGTTCAAACCCGGTGGATCGAGAGCTTAAATTAACATAAGTATCACTGATAATGATATAATCTAAAAGCTCATGATCTTTAAGTGCCCCAGTGAGGATCACCCTACTGCCAAGAGCCAGAGAAAGAATCAGAAATTCAATTTTTTGAAAAGAAGGGCCGTTTCCAATGATAACCAAATAAGCATTTGGTTTTTTAATGGCTACGGTTTCAAAGGCATAGAGAATATTTTTAATTTCCATAAAATCACTCATATCAGAAATAGTAACTGCAATATGAGAGTTTTCGGGTAGATTTAAAATTCTTTTTAACTCCAAAGATTTTTCCTTTGGAGTGAGGTCTCCGACTTCAATACCATAGGGTACAGAATAAATATGATAATCAGGGTAGAGGTAATACCGTTCCAACATGATTCGTTGCATGGGATGAGTCACAAAAACCCCATCGGCGTATTTTAAGAGCTCTCTGTCGCTACCGAAATAGGTAGTTAAAAATTTATAAACTAAGGCGAAAGCTGTCGTGAGCAGGCCACTCAGGGTCTCTTGGCGCATTCCCAGAATGGCAAAAATTTGTGACATTTGTGTGGCTTCTACATCATAGGCGAAGGCAATTTTTAAATTTTTTTTATTTTTAGCGACAAGATTTCCTGAGGCATCCAAAGAGTGGACTAAGTCAAAAGCCTGTTGTTTGTGAATCTCAACAAAATGTTGGTAGACCGATTTTTCAAAAGAAGTGCGTTTGAATTTGGAACCTTCATCATTAAGAAAATACGCCGTTAGTTGATCTCGCTCTACTTTAAATTGGTTCATGGGACTAGAATAGGAAATCACTGTTACCTGATGTCCAAGTTGGGCTAGACCTTTTGCGATGGCCCAAATAAAACCATGGTCCGAGGATCTGCTTAAAATATGAAATCGTCGGCTAATGATGCAAACTCTAGGTGGTTTATTATCTTTTTTCATAGTTTAAACTCAATACCTTGTTTAGTAATCGGTTAAATTCATTAATGGGAGCATCCATAATTTCAGATTTGATTACATCGGTATTAATAGATTTAATGTCAAAAGAGTCTAAATAGGGGGTTTTAAATAGATGATCTAAGCTTTTGACAGTTTGGTAATTGGCAACAACGAAACAATTGACCTTATCTTGCCAAAGTCCGCTGTAAAGTTCGGCTTGAAATTCGTCCATAATGACTATTTGTTTGTTCAAAATAGTTTGTTCAAAAATTTCTGAAACTTCTTGGATAGTTAGTGGCAGTCCAGAAATTAAAATTTTAGAGTGAGCCGGAAATAAAGCAAGAGATTCAGAAAAACTTTTCGCTGAAAAATAAGTCCATTCATGCTTGTTACGTGAATTGGCTAAAACCAGTTGAGAATCAATGGCTTTTTTTTCATGAATAGAAAGTTCATCCACTGGGCCAACAAAAATAACAGGATTGTATTCTAAGGTCTTTAAGAGGATTTTTCGATAGAGGGTTCTTAAGTTAAAAATTTCAGTTTTGAAGGGAATAAGAAGAATATTCTGATTTCTCTTTAAAAAATAGCTTAGGTTTTCAATTGAAATTGATTCTCTGTAGGGATGTTTTTTTCCAGAATCCATGTTGAGAACGGGAGGGATAAGTCCTCTAATTTGTTTTTTATTTCGGGTGTTTAAACCTCTGAGGCCCATAAGACTTTGTCTGTGAGCACAAGTAATAAGATCTGATTTATATACATACAGAGTTAAATTTTTACTTTTTTGATTGATATAAGTTAAATTTAAAAAATGGGTGAAAATAGGAATGCCAAGAGCATGACAAATTTCAAGTAAAAGATTTTGTGCTGTTAGTTTTTCGTTGGATTCAATAAGAAAATGGATCAACTGGGGTCTGACCGAGAAAAACACAGGAAAAAACTGAAGCCATTCTTTGAAGCTCCATTTAGAAAAAAAGTAAAGAGTTTCCATATTGTCTATAACATAATTTTTCTGATTTTTTGAAGTGACAACAGTGGCCTCGTGGCCAAGATTTTTTATAGATTCAATATGAGAGATAATAACTGGCGAATTTAATTGTTCTGTTACAATTAAAATCCGACTCATTAGACCCCCAAGGCTTTAAAGATTTCAGCTAATATTTTTTTATTAGCTTCAGGAATGGGTCTTAATTTTAGCTCTTGAGGATAAATCCACTCTAAAGCCAGATGATGTTTGGCCTTTGGTTCACCTTTCCAGTAATTAATTTCATAAAAAAGAATGATAATTCCAACATCACCATAAGAATGAGTGCAAGCCAATTTTAAGCTTCCAATTTCAGCAGTAATACCAAGTTCTTCATTCAGCTCTCGAGCGAGAGCAACCTCTGGAGATTCGCCAATTTCAATTTTTCCACCAGGAAATTCCCAAAGTCCTGCCAGTGAATGATTTTCTGGGCGTTGACCAACCAAAATGTGTTGATCCTTCCTTAAAAGTCCAGCTACTACAGGAATCCAGTGAATTTTCTTTAATTTAGGTTTTCTCATTAGATTGACTATACTTCAGGAAATACTCTCTGGCTATTTTTTTAAAAATATAGGGCCCATTAAAAACAATTCCGCTATAGATTTGGAATAAATCAGCGCCAAGATCTTGTCTCTCTTGCAAATCGGAAAAATTAAAAATACCGCCGGCGTTAATTATTAATTTTTCTTTTTTTTGTGGGCCAAGCTCCGTGACAATCATTTTGAGAATTTTTTTACTTAGGGGCGCTAAAAATTTTCCAGACATCCCCCCTTCTTTCGGAAAGGAGGATTGAGTGTCGCGCTGTAGGGTCGTGTTAGAAACAATAAAACCGTCGATTCCTACAGCTAAGCTAATTTCAATAATGAGGTTCAGTTGGCTGGAATCTTCATCGGGGCTGAGCTTTAACAGTACAGGCTTAGAGTAAAGTTTAGCTGTTTCATAAATAGAACTGAGAAAGGGCTTGAGCCTGTCCCTTTGGAAAAGTTCCCGTAATCCTACAGTGTTTGGGCTCGAAATATTAACGACAAAAATGTCAGTGTAGGCATGTAATTGGTGAATTAATAAAATATAATCCTCATGAGCTTTTTCATTAGGAACCCATCTGTTCTTTCCAATATTAACAAGTATAGGAGTTTGGCGATTTTCAAAATTTTTTTCTAAATTAACAAAGGTTTCTTTATAGCCAGGATGGGGGAATCCCATCTTATTCCAAAGGCAAAAATCTTTCGCGTTTCTGGCAATAATTTTCCCAGGATTAGGAGCTTGATAATAAGGGGTCACTGTTCCTATTTCAAGAAAGCCAACGCCCAAATCCCACCAATTGGCAATATTGGATCCTGTTTTATCCACCCCCCCAGCAATGCCAAGAGGATTCCTAAAGTGAAAACCTTTCCAGTCAAAAGAGTTCCAAGTTTTCCACTCTTGAGAGGCGCCAGATAAATCTTCATCAATAAAACAAAGAGTTTTTAAAAGTGGTTCCATCCATTTATGAGAGACTGAAGGAGGAACCCACATCCACGGTTTATATTTATCTAAAGTTGTTTCTAAATTTTGCATCATCATTATCTTGGGTAAAGTCCTCTGAGGAGCATGGCCTTTTCTAATCTTTGAATGGAAACGGCCATTGCTGCACTTCGCATATCCACATTTTTCTCGTTTTTGAACACAACGATATTATCAAAAGCCTTAGTTATGATTGATTTTAATCGGCCGTCGATTTCATGCTCGTCCCAAAAAAAGGACATGATATCCTGAACCCATTCAAAATAAGAAACAATCACTCCTCCACCATTTGCCACAACATCCGGTGCAATAAAAATATTTCTTTTATGTAGAATTTTTGTAGCAGCACTGGAGACAGGTCCGTTTGCACCTTCAACAATCACTCTGGCTTTGATTTTTTCTGCATTATGAGTATCAATTTGACCTTCAAGGGCACAAGGGAATAGGCCTTCGCAATCTAGTTCCAATAGTTCTTCGTTGCTAATGGGTTGGGATTTAGGAAAATCTTTAATGGACTTGTTGTTTTTCACATATTCAATAAGATCAGGAATATTTAAGCCCTCGCCATTAAAAATCCCTCCAGTAACATCGCTCACAGCTAAAACTTTGGCACCTCGTTGGTAAGAAAAAAGGGCAGCAAAGGATCCCACATTTCCAAATCCCTGGACAACAACACGTGACCCTGAAAAAGGTATTCTGCAATATTCAAAAGCTTTTTCAGCAACAAAAACAACTCCAAGTCCTGTGGCGTGATGACGTCCCAAGGAACCACCAATTTCAACCGGTTTACCAGTAACCACTCCAGGCTGAGAATAGCCTCCTTGCTCTTGAGAATAGGTGTCCATAAACCAAGCCATGGTTTGTGGATTTGTACCCACATCGGGTGCAGGAATATCCTTGGTTGGACCAATAAAAGAAGAAATTTCTGAAGCGTACCTGCGTGTTAAATTTTGATTTTCTGTTCGAGATAATTTCGTGGGGTCTACACAAACTCCACCCTTAGCTCCACCTAATGGCAAGCCTAACACCGAATTTTTAAAGGTCATCAGAGCCGCCAGACCAACCACCTCAGGAAGATCTACGTTTTGGTGATAGCGAATCCCCCCTTTGTAAGGACCAAGTGTGGCGTTATACTGAACGCGGTAACCAGTAAAAACCTTAACCGAATAGTCATCCATTCTTACCGGGACAGAAACGGTGACGCACCTTCTTGGCTTCTTAAGCCTTTCTAAAACATTACGATCGCAATTCACAATTTTTGCGGCTTCCTCAATGGTTTGCAGAGCATTTTGAAATAAAGGACCATTTAAATGACCTTCAATTTGATTTGTTTCTTGATGGCTATAATTTAAGCTCATAATCTCTCCTGATTAATAATTCACAACCATGCTATTAAAGTAAATATTCAGAGTCATTAAAGATTTTGCAACTCTATGACTCGACGTCTCTCAGCTATTTTTATGCTTTTGATCGTTGCGAATTCGTTGGTAGGCTATGGCTTCGATTTCTTTTGCTAAAAATAAATTATCCGCGAGGAGATCAAAAAAATCAGAAGCGTTGATTTCAAGAAGTAGTCCATCAGTTTTGGTTATGGCGGTAGCGGTTCGAATGCCTTGATTGGTAAAGAGGGCGAGCTCACCAAAGCAATCACCTTGTTTCATTATATTTAAGTTTTTTAAGTTTTTTTGAATTTGAATGGATCCTTGAATTACAACATAAAATTGAGTTCCTGGGGTATTCTCTTTAAATAAGATTTGATTTGCTTTTACTTCTTTAACGATACCACGGTGGATTAATTGATCCACCGTATCCTCAGGCAAAAGAGAAAGGACAGTTGAATTCAATATTCCATGGATGATCCAGAAACGATGTTTAAGGTTCTCTGCAACTTGTTTTTTTATCCAGGGATCAAAAATTTCAGGAAGGTAGGGAATCTTTAAAACACGAACAGGCGAGGTGGCAATGACATCAGCAAGGCGTGGTTCATTTAAGAAGAATCCATATTCACCAAAAAGGCAACCTGGAACCAAGGAGGCAATACAATAGCGTTCTCCTTGTTTGGTTTTTTTATAGATGGAAGCCTGTCCCTCAAGAAGAATATACATATCTCTATCTAGATCATTTTGCTGAATAAGAAGGGTATAGGTGGGATAGGAATAGATTCTTGCATTTTTTAAAAGGAAATCACGAACCTCTGATTTTAAACTTCGGAAAAAAGGGAGATTTTTAATTTCAGTTAATTCTAATTCTTTAGGCGTTGAGGGCTCTACCAAGTGATATTTTTTAGATTCTTGGCGTATCGTTAATTTTTTGAAATATTCCATAAATTCTGGATTAAGTATAATGCGATATTGAGTGAGGTTGTAGATAAGAGAATACAGATCGCTGAAGTGAACTAACCATCCTTGTTTGTAATAAAATCGAACCGTACTTGAAATGCGACGTTCTTGTTGTAAAACCTCGAAATAATCTTTTTGTAAGCGACTCATTTGAAGCTGAGCTACATTTTGCGTGTTAAACTGAATCTCGAGATTTTCAATTTTCATTCTTTTTTAGACAGGCCCTTGGTTCTGGATTTCTAAGATTACTAAATTGCTAAATTTGCTAAATTGAATCATTAAAATGTTAAGCCCAAATTGGTTTTAAAAAAGGAGATAGCGACACCGCGTGGACTGCTGGTCCCACCCCCCGCAGTGATCGAGGCACTGAGTTTATCACAAAGATCTTGATTGGCTCCTTTACCAGAACAACTGATCGTGTAGGTTGAAATGATCACGGAACCTACGCTGCTTTGGACTTTCCCAGCATCGGAGGAATCTGATTCTGTAGAAGAAACGATTAGAGCTAGTTTTGTAGCTTTTTCTAGATCAGTAGCAGGATTCACTGCCTTTGCCGAGGCAATACAACTTGTAAGGTCGTAACCTGAGGTTGAAGGTGTGGAGCATTCCGTAGTGCCAAGAATGGAAGCGAAATAATTTAAAAGAGCTGTAGAAAGATAACCAAAGGAAGAAATTAATGTTTTCCCTTTTGCCCCGGCCTTGAAACAATCGTTAAAAGTGGTGTTCGCATTGGCGGTATCCGTGGCGATGCTTTTTGCTGATGAAAAGGTTATTAGACCCATAAATCCTGAAGTTCCGGAACTCCCTTTGAGGGAATCAAAAGCGGTTGTGTACTTAGTTGGATTTGCAAATCCTTCTCTGACAAAAGCGGCAGCACATCGTATGTTGTAAGAACCTGTCGAGGTAAGGCCGTCAACCTTAGTGACGCAATCCATGGCAGTGCTGGAGGTCGCTTCGTTTAAACATTGTTGGGCATTTCCGATTTTATCAACGTCCTTTTCTGAACCGCAGGAGCTTAGAATAAAAGGAGTATAAAAAAATAAAACGCTTATAAATAAAACTCGGAAGACTTTTGTTAATACTTTCATTTTTACCTCTGCCGTTCATTTGTATTTCGACTAGTACGATCTCACTAAATTATATCTCTAGTTTGAGTTATAAAGTTATTCTAAAAACAAAATAAAGGGATTCAAGAAATTACTCTAGGAACAGGCCTTAGGGCCCGTCTAACAATGAGAATTCAATAAGAACTCATCAAAGGTGGAGTCTTGTTAAGAAATAAAATTAAATTTTAGGCAAAATTAGGGCATAATTTAAGGATGAAAAAAGGATTTTTCTTAGTTTTTTTAGCAATTTCTATTCATTCTTTAGCTAGTGAAAGGGTAGAGTTTTATAATGGGATAAGGCCCTTAGGAATGGGAAATACTCAGGTAGCGACGGTAAATGACGAGACAGGGCTTGTGGTGAATCCTGCAGGGTTAGGAAAATTAAGAAATTATTTTGGTACGATATTTGATCCTGAACTCGATTTGGGAACTAACGCCATGAATACTTACCGAGCAAAAAGTTACAGCAATCCTTTTTCGATTTCAGATGTTTTACCAGCGGTGGCACTGACTCCTGGTGACTATTACCATGCCCGGGGACAGGTGTTTCCATCCTTCGTGGCTAAGAATTTTGGTATAGGAATTTTGGCAAAATATGATTTGAATGCCTTGGCAGAGTCTGCGACGTCCGTAAATACTTTTTACCGGGATGATATCAGTTTATTGCTTGGATACGATTTTAGGTTTTGGGATGGCAGAGTTAAATTTGGTTTTGTTGGTAAGTTAATTAGCAGGATAGAACTGAAAGAAACGGCCTTGGACTCCACTGGATCTTTGGATACGCCCTCCTTGGTGGCTCAAGATAAAATAAAACAAGGGCTGGGCATGGGAGCTGATGTGGGTATGCTATTGACAGCTCCTTGGAATAATCTTCCCACCCTGGGGGTTGTGGTCAGAGATGTTGGGAATACGAAATATGATAAAACTTATTTTAACCGGTTAACAACTAATTTAAAACCAGACACAACTCTCCAGGATATGGATGTGGGGCTTTCCTTTCAGGTCATACATAAGCCAAATGTAAGAAGCATTTGGTCCATTGAATATCAAGGAGTACTCACGGCAAAAGATGAAGAAGATCCATCGAAACTTTATCATGCGGGTTTTGAAGTCAATTTCGGAGACGTATTTTTCTTGCGGGCTGGTTACAATCAAAGGTATTTCACCGGTGGTTTTGAATTAGCTTCCGAAAGATTTCAATTTCAAGTGGCCACCTATGGAGAAGAAATCGGAACTTCCAGTTCTCCTAAGGAAGATCGACGTAATGTTGCTAAGTTCACATTTCGATTCTAATAGTGACAAGGTTGATAAGATATATAATGATAAACGCTCTAAGAGGTAAAGGTGTTCATGGGGACAAAAATAATTGGAATATTTTTTTTATTTTTCATCCTAGGGTGTGGCGGTAATTTATTTAAATTGACAGCCAAGAAGGACACTTCAGAAGCGCTTTATCAGGATGCCAGATCTGCTTTGAATACCTTGGATTATGATACGGCTATTACTAAACTTCTGGAAATTCAAACAAAGGACAGCACTTATTATTTACGTTGTGAAAAAGTCGATGGAATGAAAATTTGCCCAAGGGAAGACCTGGCAGGAGCCTATGCTTCAAAATGTGGATTAAATTTTGTAACCTTTGTGAACTCTTTAGCTTCTTCTACGGGGTCCCCTTTTTTATTTTTTATGCAAAAATTTACATCTGTGAGTGTCGTTCCTGATAAGTGCTATGAGGCTCAAAAGGTGATCGAGACTTTTGGAGCTTCGGCTTCCTTAAGATCATCTGAGCAAAATTTATTTATGGCTATATTAGGAATGGCAAAGATGGGTACTTATCTTAGAGCCAGTGCGGACACCGATCAAGATGGAAGTGCCGATGCCACTTATGATTCTTGCGATTCAACAAAAATATCAGACGATTCTTTAAGGCATGTGATTTCTGGGATGGGACTCGTTCTGGACAATTTAACCGCGGTGACAGCGGTTCTATCAGGAAACTCTTCGGCATTAACAGATCTTGATACCATCAAAGCTACTTGTGGCTCCGCCTGTGAAATTACCGATCCAAATAGCTCTTCTTTTAACGCCACAGTCACTAGAAATCTTCTAAAATCTAGCGACAAAGGGATAGAAACTTCTTCAGGGTGCACTTTCCCATGTTTGGTTTGTCCATGAGGAATAACGTATGAAGAACAAAAAATCATCTCATTCTGTTTTCTTATTTCGGCTGTTGATGAACTTTTTTGTGAATCTGTTTGTGAGTTTATTAGTGGTGAACTTTGGAATGTCTTGCAGAGTTCAAGCTATGGAATTATATGAGTACAACAGACCTATTCGGGCATTGGGAATGGGAAATGTTTATTTAAATTTTGTTAAAGATACGGATGCTCCTTCTGTCAATCCAGCGGCCTTAGGATATGTGAGTGGAATCTCTGTTGAGATGGCTAGTTTAGGTTTGGGAGTTAACGGTTTAGATGCTTACAAAAATTTCAGCAGCTCTCAGGGAGTTAGTTCAAGCTCAGACTACGATAAGTATTTTGGAAAAAAAATCTGGTTAGGAGTGAATGCAAGATTGTCAGCGGTGATGCCAAATTTTGGTATTTCAGCCTATGATGATGGGAAAATTTCGATGATTTTAAGAAATACAGCTTTTCCCAATATTGATATGAATTTTTTGAATGACTATGGGATTATCATCGCGGGAGCCTTTCCTATTGCACCATTGACTTCGATGGGGGTTGCCATCAAACGAATCAATCGCTGGGGAGGGAATCAAACCATTGGTTTAAGCACTATCGCCGCAGGAAACTCAAATACTTTAAGAGATGAGTTTGAAAACAAGGGCGTGGGTTATGGCGGAGATCTCGCTTTAATGATGAAACTCCCATCGCCGCTGACACCCTCTTTCTCCCTTGTTTGGCAGGATATAGGTTCGACGGCTTTTACAAAGACCACAGGTAACGATGCTCCACCTCGAATTAAAGATAATCTTCAAGCGGGTGTAGGGGCCGTTCTAGATTTGCCAGGATTAGATATTTCTGCGGGTTTGGAATACAAACATATTAATGATACGGGAGTGCAAATTGGAAATAAAATTCATACAGGTCTTGAGATTGCTCTGCCATTTATTGATTTAAGAATGGGTACCAATCAGGGGTATGCTACTTTTGGAGCTGGCTTGAGTTTTTTATTTCTTAATCTTGATGCGGCCTACTACAATGTAGAAACAGGAGAGTATCCTGGCCAAACACCAGAAAATCGCATTATGATAGGTCTAAGCATGAACCTTTCTGTGGATGCGAATTTTAATTTTTATGGCAGTGACGGTAAAAAACGAAAATTAAAGCAGCGCAGATAACTTGAAAATTGAAGTCCAATGTTAGAAATAATTAAGTACAATAATAAAAAAATTGTTGAAAAACATTTTTCTGAAATGGATACCGTCAGCAATTCGTGGGTTATCCCCAATCTTAAAACAAAAACGGAACTTCAGGAAAAGAATTTAAAGGAAAAAGGGTATAATTTAAGCTCGACAATTTTACGCATAAGAGATTTATGGACTTCTATTTTTCATAGGGAATTTAATGAGTATAAAATCATTTCCAATGAGACTTTCTTGATTTTAGTTAAAAATATTCTCGAAAAATATAAAACACAAATACAGTTAGATCTCATTGACTATCAGAAAAAATGCAAAGATTTAAATTATTTTATTGGAATGATTTTAGATGATTCATTTGATTTAAATTCCGAAAGATTTATAGAGTGGATGGATGTGTTTGATCGAAGAAAATTTCAACTCAAATCAGAGTTGTTAGTGAATCAATTAATAGCCAAAATTTTGATAAATCAAAAAACAATTCCTTTTGACTGGGTAACGACTTTGCTACAAAATAAAACTCTTGATTTAACTTATTTTAAACAATCTAAATTCTATTTTGATTTAGGCTCGGAAATTTCACATAAAGAGGCAGAGCTTATTTATCAAATTTCTAAAACTAAAGATGTTCTTATCTTTGAAGCTGATTATGGTTTTAATCATAGATATGATTACCTTTTAAAACCCTATGAGTATCTAAATTCCAAATGTTCCAAAGAGTTTAAAAAAAAGATAACCGAAGAAATAAGTGAAAAATCCATACAGCTCCGTCAGTTTTCTAACTCGGTCGCCGAATGCAGAGATGTTGTTGGGCAAGTCAAAGAATGGCTGAATCAGGGGATCCCACCAGAAAAAATTCAAATTTTGGCTCCAGAAATTGAAATGTACTGGCGGCAATTATCTCCACTGTTTAGGTTAGAGAAAGTTCCAGTAAAAAAGGATAAGGTGTTGCCAGTTGTCTCGTTACCTCAAGTGCAAAGAATGATGGCAAAAATAAAGTTTTATCAAAAAACGGCCACAGCAGTTGATTTAGAAAAAATTCTTTTTTTGAATAGTTCAAAAAATCAATATCCATACCAGCAGATGAGAAGTTTATTTTCGTCGCCTTTTTTGACTTATAACGAGCTGATCGCCAAGTTAATTGAATATCTACCTGGTTTTATTGAAAAAGAATTGGGGAGTGGTTTTGCAAATCAACACTTGAACCCCGAAGAAGAAGTCACCCTCGAAAATTTTCTAAATAAATTTTCAAATTTGTTCGAATCTGAATTAAACCAAGAGCAGTTTGATTTTATCATCACTCAATTATTAGCAGAAAACTCTTCCACAATCCTATTTCCTGTAAACGATTGGTTCGAATGGCTCAAGTTGAGTTTCTATCAAATGGAGATGAAAATGGAAGAGAATTCTGTGGGTATTAAAATAGATAGCTTGATGTCAAGCCAGTCCTTTCCTGCAGACTATGTCTATGTGCTAGGGGCTGAAGAGACTCATTTTAGTCAGCAGCATCGTTATCAGATTGAACCTTTAGATATTTTAAGTTTAGCATCAGATTTGGGATATTACTTAGATCATCCTGAATTTAATTTTAAGTCCTATGAACTTGAAACAATTAAAGAAAAAACAAATAAAGAAATGATTTTTTCCTATGCTCAAAGAGATCTTTTAGGGGAAATTACCAACCCCTGTTTCCTTTGGCAAAGAATGGCCTTTGAGAATAAAATTTTAGAAAAGCATAGAGATATTCAAAAGCAAACGACCTGGGATCAGTATCAAAAAATGGACCCACTCGTTTTTGTTAAAAAAGCAAACAGCAATGAGGGGGGCATAAATTACGAAACCAGCCTTTCCCCTTCCTCCATTAAAAAGTATATCGATTGCAGCTTTAAATTCTTTATGGAAAAAGAACTCAAATTGAACGAAACCGACATTGAAGAAATTGATATTTCAAGCAAAGAAAAAGGCCTCTGGTATCATCATGTTTTTCAAAAAATTATTGAGGATCAAAATATTTTTTTTAGTTTTTGGCAAGAAAATAATTCTGATGAACAAAGAAGAAATTTTCTGCAACAACATTTTGAGAAGGAGATTCCGCCTACGGTTTCCAAGGATTTTTGGAGAGTCGTAAGCAAAAAATACTACCAATCCGTGACTAAATTTATCGATCACGAATTAACTTTAAAAAGGAATCATCCAGGTCTTTCAACTTATCAATGTGAGGCCAAATGGGCCGTCTACTTTGATCTGCAAAACCAAAAATGGGCAAATGAAAAACCAGAGAAGGGATTCTTATTAAAAGGAAGTATTGATAGAATATTGATTGATGAAAAGACACAAAAAGCCTGGGTAATTGATTATAAATTAGGATCAACCCAGGCCCTGACCTTTCAAAACTGGCTTAAAGAAGATCATTGGCAATTGTTGTTTTACGTTTTAGCTGTGGAAAAAGGATGGGTTGAAAACCTCAAGAGGGAAGTGGAATTGGCTCAGTTTTGGGTTATCAATAAATGGAATATCAAAAAAGGCTTTGCTATTGAACCTGATCAAATTAGGAAAAACTTAATTTCTGCAGAAGAAAAAAAAGAATTATTTTTAGACTTTGAAAAAAAATTAATCATTTTATTAAATGAAATGCTTTTACATAAGTACATTCCACAGCCAAAGGAAGAAGAGATATGTAAGAGGTGTGATTGGAGCAAGCTTTGTCGAGCCCCCCACTTGAATTAAAAAAAATTATTAGAGCCGGTGCCGGTGCTGGGAAGACAACCACCTTAGTCAATGAGCTTTATCGGTTTTATGATGATTTCAGAAGGCTTCATCATAAGTTACCAAAGGTGGTAATTACCACCTTTACTAAGAAGGCCACTCAAGAACTTAAAGAAAGATTACTCAAAAAAGCCATTGAAGAAAATAACGAGGACTTTTTTGTATATGTTAATAACAAAAGTTTGATACATATTTCAACGATTCACGGGGTGTTGCATCTTGTGATTAAGCAAAGTCTAAATAAATTGGGTTTAAAGTCTGACTTAGAAATCATTTCTGAAAAAGAAGAATATCATATTTATAAAAAGATTTTAAGAAACCTTCTGGTTAATAATGAAGCGTATAGTGAGCTTATTCAGTTCTATTCCATTTCTGATTTGATGATATTTTGTGTGGAATATTTTCATTTGCTATCCCTTGAGATTCAGAGTCGTTTTTACCCTCAAGAAAAATTCGCGCTCAGAGTGAATTCAAGAATAAATGAGCTTCTCAAAAAACTGGATAGTTCAAGTTCTCAGCTTATGAACGAAAAGCTTTCTAAGTCATGGCTAATCTGGTTGGAAACCTTTAAAAAAATGAGAAGTCACCATGCAGATAACTTAGACTTCATTTGGATCAAAGAGTGGCTGGATTCTATGGGTAATAAACCCAGAAGGGCAAAAGAGTCTGATGTTGATTTGTATTCAAAACAAACAGATTTTATTCTAGCCATCGATGAATTACTTTTAATAAGTCAGCGTGGTTACCTCATAAAAAATCTTTTTGTTAAATACCACACGACGATCAGCCTTTTGGAAATATTGGGAAAAGAATTTGCATCTGAAGTAAGGGAATTAAAGAAAAAAGAATCAGGTATGACCTTAAAGGATATTGAACTCTTAGTTTTAGAAAATTTGAAGGTAGATCCCAATATATTTGACGAGTTTTCTGAACCATGGGACTTTTGGATGATTGATGAGTACCAAGACACAAGTCCCTTACAAGAAGAAATATTAAAGTCTCTTATTAAATCTAAGGCCAATTTTCTGGTTGGCGATCCTCAACAAAGCATCTATTTGTTTCGTGGCGCCAGATCAGAGATTTTTGTTAATAAGTTTAAAGAGTATGAAGAAAATGCGGCTACTTTGCTTTTAAATAAAAATTATCGTTCTTCAGCTGGAGTTTTAGATTTTATCAATCATTTTTTTTCTTATGAATTCAACCAATTTCAAACCATGGAAATCACGAAGTCTATTTCTCAACAGGAAAATGATGTCGAGTACTTTGAGGTAACCGAAGACGTCGGTACCATTAAGGGAGCTTTAGCACAAATTTTAACACTCGTAGAGAAGCAAGTGGATCTCGAAGACATTGTCGTTTTATCTCGTACTAACAAAGAACTTATTTTACTTGAAAAAGAATTAAAGAAAACAAATGTTCCCTACTATTATCATTCGGGAGGAAATTTTTTTCATAAACGAGAAATTTTGGATATTTTAATATTCATCAAGTTTTTGTTTAATCCACACGACGATGTTAATTTCATAGGGCTGTTAAGAACACCATGGGTTGGTTTTTCTGACAGTGAAATTCAAAATTTAAAATCCCATCAGAGGGGAAAAAATTCATTTTTCACCTATTTGTATACAGCGAACTCAGAAATTCGATTCGTTCAGCTTTTTAATTATTTAGAAGATTTTTCAAAAAAAGGCTTAGCTGAAACATTGTTAAAATTTCTTTTTTCATCTGGACTGTTAGTTACCAGTTTTCATACAGACCCCAGTGGTCAGACTGAGTCTAACATTTGGAAATTTCTTATCTGGGTGGATGAAATAGTTAATGATGAAAGTAAGGATTTATTATTTGAAATATCACAAGTACTGGATTCTTCCATGGATGAAATGGAACTTGAATCAGAATCGTCAGCACTTCTGGAACCAAAGCGAGTTCAGCTCATGACGATCCATTCATCCAAAGGTCTGCAATTCAAATACGTAGTGCTCTTATCAGCTGAAAGGCGACCACGTTCTACGCATGTGAAACCATTTAGTTATAGTGAGGGGCAGAAAGAATGGACTTTTATTCTTAAAAATGAAGAGGATGATTCCAATATTTACACCCCCTTAGCCTATGATATCAAAGAAGAATTTTCCAAAAGAGAATCTCAAGAATTTTGGCGACTACTCTATGTCGCTCTTACTAGAGCTAAAGAAAAAATCATCATTTTGTCTCCAGAAAGGCCAGAAAGTCAAAGTTGGGCAGAAAAAATTAAGAAATTTTATATTGATAAAATTCAATTATCAAAAAGGGAAAATCAAGCAAGTGTTTTTAAGTTCGCTTTTAGAAAAATAGGAGCTGATGATCTTACAAAGGTTTTGCAGGGAATCCAGGAAAAAAAGCATCAAGGCTATTGCTCCCACTTAGAGGTAGAAAACTTATCTAAAATTTTTGATTCGGCGGGGTCTGGAGTTCATAAATTTTCATTTTCATTGTTGAAAAATAGATATGAGCCTAAAAATTCAGTTAGTTCATTGATGAAAAAAGAAAAAGGGATTGCTGCACATTTTCAATATGAAAGGACTTTATCTCATCTAACGGCATTGTCTCAACTGGCTCCTCAGATAGATTGGGAATCTTTGCTAAAGTCTGGATATAAAGAGTTTGGGTTTTCATATAAAGTTGGCGAGATGCTTTTTGCTGGAAGCATTGATCTTTGGGGATTTACAAAGAAAGACTGTTTCGTTATCGATTACAAAACAGGCGACAAAGTCGATACCGTATCCCATTTAAATCAGCTAAAGTTTTATGCTCAATCTTTGCATTATTTAAATTTTATTAAGAAAACTTTCGTTATCAATTTAATCATCTGTTACATGTCTCAGAAAAAGGTGATCCAAGTTCCGTATGAATTAGTAGATAATGAAACTTTCTTTAAACAGTTGAAGCTGAATCAGTTGTAAGGGCCCTTACAGAATTTTTCCACCGAGCGCGCGTTAAAAGAAATAATTCATGCCAAGGAAAAAGAGAGAGAGCTCAGACTGATAAAATTGAATCGGTACTTCTTCTTGATTCACATTTAAAACCTCGGAGGTACTTGAGTGGCCAAAAAACAGCCTTGCATTTTTGTTCAATTTCCAGAAGAGGATTTCTGATAAATTAGTTCCTGTGACTTGCTGTTGCGAATAAAGAAGAGCTAAGGTATTTTTTAACAATAAATCAACTCCGAAGTATTGATTCTGCATGGTCAGGCTTATTTGATGATTAGAAACCCAATTCATGTTTGAAAGACCATTTGAGCCATCTTGTTGTTTGTAGAAATATTTTAACAGAGAAATGTTGGCTTTGATTTTAAGAAGTCCCTTTGAGACTGGAATTTGTTTATCATACTGTTCTGCAAAGCCAATGCTTGAAAACATTTTGAGTGTTTGTTGAGATACTTTGGAGGTTGGCAAAATGCCTATCACATAAGAATTGAGAGTGGACGAATTTCCCAAGGGCATTGGCGAAAAATACAATTGGGTATAAAAGTCTGAAAAATCACTGGTATATTGGGATTTTAATTCATAATGATAATCAAAATAGTTTTTAATTCGATAAGATTCTTTCGGGTCGTATTCCAGATGACTTGATAATGATAAATAATTTTTTTGTAAAGAGGAGATATTGTAATTAGTAAGTCCCAAATTATATATTAAATTTGGATCTATAATTTCCTTACTTTGAAATTTTTGTGAATAGGAATAAGGTTTTCCATTAGCCAGATCATTAAGGAGGAAAATGGAAAATAACAGGGTGAAGGTGCTGAAGGGCAAAATACCCGTAGTGAAAAAATAAAAAGCTCTTTTGATTAAACCCGTCATATAAATAGGGCCCTTCAATAAGGGTACCACCAAATTAGGAGCACTGATTCTAGAAAGTTCCTGAGCACTGTCATTTTTGCTTAGGAAGTGTATGCCTTTTTTGCTAATGTCTCTTTTTGAGACACCTTTAAGACGGCTAAATCCAATTGCTTTATTTATAAACCAAATTTGTTGGTCCAAAATTAGCTATTCTAGAAAGTATGCGATCATTTTTAATCATAGCTATTTTTACTATGCAGTTTTTTTTATTAGGGTCTACCTCATTAGGTTCGAATCTTTGTGCGATTTATTATAAGAAGGAAAATATAAATTTCGTTTCAGCTGAGTTTGCTAAGGAATTCCCGCGGATTGCTAAAGCGCAACCTGTCGAGGTACGAGTTCATGGTAAAAAAGTTTTGGCTTACAATCGCGAAATTGCTGATTTTTTGAAAAAAGCAAGTGACCTCCCGACTCAAGCTGAATTATCTGAAATCATTCAACTCTTAATAATAAACAAAGTGATGGAGTTTCCATTGACCGAAGAAGGGTATTTGGCCGCGGCTAACAATGGTAATCATGATGGTGGTTATGGTAAGTACATGTGGTTTAGGGATTTAGCTAGATCCTCCCAAGGTTTAAAGTCTTTGGTTCAATTGATAGAAGATGGTCGTGATAAAATACTTTATAATGAGAAAGAAGAGAAAATGACCAAGGCTCTGGTAAGGCTTCTTTCTGAAAAGGAACAAATAGCGAGAACTCTTAATGCTATTATAAATCCCAGGATCATTGATGACCCTGTGACGGGTTATAAAAATGTTCCTTTTGTCAGATTGTCAATAGAGGGAAGAAGAGAAGGACAAGAATTGACTCCAGAAATTATTCAGAATGAGTCAGCCTGGGGCCATAAACAAAATGATGCGATAGCTTTATATGAACAAAATATTTTAGATAAAGTTGCCGCTGGAGAATTGAAAATCGAAATGATGTCAATTGAATCTCAAGCTGAGCTCATTTTCTTGGCAGCTTATTTTCAAAGAGTTAGTTATTTTAAAATGAAAGACCTTGGAGCATGGGAAGAGAAGATGGGTGTTAGGACGTCCTCACTGTCTCTGGTTCTAAGCTTTTTAGAAAGATTTGATCAAGGATGGAAAGGCAATGTTAAGGATAAAAATAAAACTGAAGCTGAAATTAGGAATGAAACGGCCTTTTTTAATAGCCTCAAAGACAATTGGGAAAAAGGACTTTATGATTCAGTTGTAACGAGCTTTCTAGACGGCAGGAAAGTAGATAGACTTACTGAGCACTTTGCATTTCGTAGAGAATTAGATTTAATTAAAAATACCATTAATACCTCCTTTGAATTTCTGCAAAGAGCCATTGGGGAAGGTTATAGTGTTTTAAAGGATCGCTTGCGAGCTCCAAAAATGATGGAAGTCGTTGACCGAAATAACCCGTCCAGTGAAAGGGGTATCGATGCTGCTTTTCTGCATCTGTTGTTGTATCCCCCCAAGGAGATGTCTCTTTATGATCGACTTGAGCTTGTTAATAAAATAAATAATAATGGAGACTTATTAAGGGATTCTGGGTTTGTGAGGTATTTAGATGATTGGTTTTTACTCGGAGGTCCCAATGCAATGAAATTTGCAAATGTTTTAATTCCAGAAAATCCTGATGCGATTGCTGTTGCAGATGGAAATGGATTTCGAAATTCTACTCGAGCCGATCGTGATGAGTTGGTAGCAGAGTATGATAGGCAGAAAGATGCCAAAGACATGTCAAAAATTATTGAAAGAAATGGGACAAGACTCGAGGCTCAATGGTCATTTCAAGATTCCATGCTAGTTCAAATTTATGTACAATTTTACAAAGAAACTAAAAATGAAGAATTTAAAAAGAAGGCTTGGTTTCATTTAAGTCGAGCTTTGGGTTTGATTACGGGTGAGACGCAAATTAATATTGAAGGACAGCCTGTAACCCCTTGGAAAGCACCTGAAGCCTTAATTCCTGTACGAATAATGCACCAAGGAAATCCACAGGTAGTTTATTTTGCAAGCCCCAATTCACCATTAAACTGGACAACCGCCGAGTTAGCAAAGGCCCTTGCTGATTATCAAAGTATTTTATAGGATGAGCTTCGAAGTAAGGAGCCACCCCTATGACCTCTGATATCAAAATTCCAATAAAAGACCACGTTCTTGAATACACACATATCAACAAGTCTAAATACAAACAAATGTATGACGAATCACTTCGAGACCCTGAGGCCTTTTGGGGCCAGCAAGCAGTGGCGCTTTCCTGGTATAAAAAATGGGATAAAGTCAAAGATGTCAGCTTTTTGAAACCCATCAGTATCCAGTGGTATTTGGGAGGGGAATTAAATGTTTCTTACAATTGCATTGATAGGCATTTATTAACGAATGCAAATAAAATTGCGTTTATATGGGAGCCCGATAACCCTCATTCTCCGGCTAAAAAAATTTCCTATAGGGAGCTTTCAATTCAAGTAAATAAATTTGCAAATGTCTTAAAAAAACAAGGCGTGAAAAAAGGAGATAGGGTCACCATTTATTTACCTATGATTCCAGAGGCGGTCTATTCCATGTTGGCTTGCGCGCGAATTGGGGCCGTGCACTCCGTAGTCTTTGGTGGATTTGCTCCAGATTCCATCGTAGATCGAATTAACGATGGAGATTCTCGATTTGTGATTACTGCGGATGAAGGCTTCCGAGGGGGTAAGACAACTTCTCTTAAAAAAAATATTGATAAGGCCTTAGAGAAAACGCCTCAGGTTAAAAAAGTGATCGTGATTCAACATTCTGGAAATCCTGTTTCAATGAATCCCGATAGGGATGTTTGGTACCATCAGGAGGCCATGGTAGTTGATGACTATTGTGAGCCTGAAAGAATGAATTCGGAGGATCCTCTTTTTATTCTTTACACATCCGGTTCAACAAGTAAACCCAAGGGAGTTCTTCACACAACTGGGGGGTATTTGGTCTTTGCCTCTATGACTCATAAATATGTTTTTGATATTCAGGAAAATGATATCTATTGGTGCACGGCAGATGTGGGTTGGGTGACAGGTCACAGTTACATTGTCTACGGGCCCTTGGTGAACGGCTGCACGAGTGTTTTGTTCGAAGGCGTTCCCCATTATCCAAGTACCTCAAGGGTCTGGGAGGTTGTCGACAAACATCAAGTCACCGTTTTTTACACCGCTCCCACTGCGATCAGAGCTTTAATGAGAGACGGCGAATTGCCAGTCCGACGCACTTCTCGAAAATCATTAAGGCTTCTTGGAAGTGTGGGAGAACCCATCAATCCAGAGGCTTGGTTATGGTATTACATCGTTGTGGGTGAAGAACGTTGTCCAATTGTCGATACTTGGTGGCAAACGGAAACCGGTGGGATTTTAATTTCCCCTTTACCTGGGGCTACGACCTTGAAGCCGGGATCCGTGACTCTTCCTTTTTTTGGAATTAAGCCAAAAATGTTAACTCTTGAAGGAAAAGAAATCCTTGGGGAAGGAGAGGGAGTCTTGGTGTTGGAAGACTCTTGGCCAGGACAAATGCGCACTGTTTTTAAAGATCATTCTCGTTTTGAGGAAACTTATTTTTCAAATTACAAAGGTTACTATTTTACAGGGGATGGATGTAAACGTGACAAGGATGGATACTACTGGATTACTGGCAGGGTCGATGATGTCCTAAATGTTTCAGGACATAGGCTTGGTACTGCAGAGATTGAAAGTGCCTTGGTGGCTCATAAGTCCGTAGCTGAAGCGGCAGTTGTGGGCTATCCTCACGATTTGAAAGGCCAAGGTATTTATGTCTTTGTTACTCTGAAAATGGGAATTGAGTATTCAGAGGAGTTAAGAAAAGAGCTCATTCAATGGGTAAGATTGGAGATTGGTCCTATCGCGACACCTGATTTACTTCAATGGGCACCAGCTCTTCCGAAAACAAGGTCAGGAAAAATCATGCGTCGAATTTTGAGAAAGATTGCAGAAAATCTTCCAGATCAACTAGGAGATGTTTCAACCTTAGCAGATCCAAGCGTGGTTGAAGAACTTGTTAAAAACAGATTAAATTTTTAACTTAAATAAAATTTACTTGAAGAAAATTTGAATTTTGTTATGACCTAGAGTACGTTAAGTTATATTTAAGGGGTTTTTGTGAAGAAAGAATGGATGTCATTTTTAGTTTTGGTTTTCATTGGTGTCTTGAGCCGACTTATTCCTCATCCTTGGAATTTTACAGCTGTCACCGCCATGGCACTTTATTCTGGGGTGGCATTTAAGAAAAATAAAATATTCATGTTGGTTCCTATCGTGACTCTATTTTTGTCTGATCTTTATTTGGGATTTCATAACACTCTATTTTTTACCTACTTGGGATTTGGTATCGTAGCCATCATGTCTTCCAGTATTTTTTCTCAAAGTGAATTTTTTAGCAATGGCAAAAATATGGTACTTATGGGGGGGGTGAGTTTGATTGGTAGCCTGCTCTTTTTCCTCGTTAGTAATTTTGGTGTTTGGTTTGCTTCTGGAATTTATGAAAAAAATGCCGCAGGTTTAGTTCAATGTTTTATTGCGGCCATTCCTTTTTTAAGAATCCAAATACTGGGTGATTTATTTTATACGGGTGTTTTTGGAGTGATTTTTACGATCTTGAACGCCAAGGCTCATGGTTCGCAAAAACCAACTCACATGAAGCAACGTTTCTAATAGTGTATTTAAAAGCTTTTCAAACACGCTCTAGTCTACAAGCACGTCATTAATTCTTTTTATTTTTTAAATTCTGGTTCATGAGTTTAACTTTATTTTGTTGAGATTTTACGAACGCATCTAATTTCTTTGCCAGAGAAAGATCGTCTATGGCTAGAATTCTCACGGCCAATAATCCTGCGTTGTAAGCATTGTCAATGGCAACTGTGGCGACAGGAACTCCTTTGGGCATTTGACAGATTGAAAGCAAAGCATCAAGACCTTTAAGTTGACCTTGAGTGACTGGTACTCCTACGACGGGAAGTGTGGTTAAACTCGCGACCATTCCAGGCAAATGAGCAGCGCCACCAGCGCCGGCAATAATCACTTTGATTCCCTTTGATTTGGCTTGTTTTGAAAAAGTATACATCGCCTCTGGTGTTCGATGAGCTGAAACAATTTGAATTTTATAAGTGATAGAAAAAAAATCTAATGCATTCCCTGCCTCATTCATAATTTTAAGATCACTATCGCTACCCATGATGATAGCCACTTTGGCTTTATTGGATTTAGAATTATTTTTTGAAATTTTCATGGGCGGGTCCTCTATAATTTAATTTTTTTTCTTTCAGTAAGAGCTTTTTTTAGAAGGCTATTTGAATTTTTTAGTGAGTAGTTGTCAATATAATTAACATGCCCCATTTTTCGGCCACTACGATTTTCTTTCTTTCCATATAGATGTAAGAAACCTGATAAATCACTGGGAATTATAATTTCAGTATTTGATTTCCCGACTAAATTAATCATGACAAAAGAGAATTTAGCATCAGTGGTTTTTGATGGAAATTTTTTGTTATTAGTCGCTTTCAAATGTAAAGAAAATTGGTCAGCAATGGGGTAATTTAAAGAGTAATGTCCAGAGTTATGAACTCGTGGTGCCGACTCATTTATCAGGAGTCCGTTTTTAGTATTAAAAAATTCAAAAGCTAAGGTTCCGACATAGTTTTGTTTGTTCATTAAAGTTTTTATTTTTTTTGTAATAGAATTGAAATTGGGATGCTGGATTGGACCCTTGACCCAGTCGCATTTAGAATGAGACTGGAATGATTCAACCAAGGGTAAGTGATAAAACTCACCACGAGCATTGCGAAAATACTGACAAGCCAGCTCATTTTTAAATGAAACAAATTCTTCCACAATAAAACCTTTAGAATTTAAGCTGTTAACTGGAGAGTTTTGTTTCCCAGAGAGGGTAGAGTCTAACTGAAAAATTATATTCTGATGATCTTTTAGATTTTTAGAAATATAAGTTCCATAACCATCGTATCCCCCAAATCTTTTTTTAAGAACATAACGGAAGTTAAAATATTTTCCTTTGGTTTCTATGTCAGAAACTGAGTCAATTTTAAAAAAAGGTGCTGTTGGAAGAAGAAACTCTTTAAATAAATTTTTTTGTAACCAGCGATCTTGAAGCGTTTCCATATTATTAAGCGAAGGAAAGATACCATTTTTATTAAAATTTGTTTTAGATAAAACTTTGGCTAATAACTGACAATCTATAAACTCACTCTCAAAAGTAAGTTGATCCACACTCTTTATAAATTTCAGTAAATCTTTTTCATTGTCTGCACGACCTTGAAACCATTGTTGAGTTACCTGAGCCGCAGGATCTTCCTTTGATTCAGAGAAGACATATAGGTTGACCCCTAATTCATGTCCTTTTAAGCAAAGCATGCGAGCCAACTGGCCACCGCCAAGAATTCCAATTTTAGGAAAATGCAAACTCATTTAATTTCCTCATAGTTTAAAAAGCTAAAATACCGATGAGCCTGAGTTTGCATGAAAATTGATTCGGGTCAAAATATTTCTTGATTTTTTAGCAATCCAATTCAAAAAAAATGAGTGTTCCAAAATTTGGAGCACTACAAAGATTTGATTTTATTCTATTTTGCAAACGCTTACAGCTTATTAAACACGCTCTTAGTCTAGTGTAAAGTATTTGAAAGAAAGTAATTAAGTTTTTTAGACAAACATATTGAATTTTTTTCCACGCCTAATAAGGTGGACACCGCTCTAGGTATTAACGACAATGTTTATATAATGATTCGAAATAAATTACCTGAATTAGAACTTATTGAAACGATTAAAGACCAAATTCAAGAATTTGCTAAAGTAGAAGTTATTGGAGAGTCTCAGGAGAATAATTTACGCTTGCCAATTCATAAAATAACTTTTGGAAATCCAGATCCTACGGCGCCTGTTTTGGGTTTAATTGGCGGCGTTCATGGTTTAGAGCGTATTGGTTCTCAAGTTTGCATCGCTTTATTGCATTCGTTAAGCCAACTAAATTTGTGGGATGAATCGATTAAGAAAAGTTTAGAAAAAATAAGAGTTTTTTTTATACCAGTGGTAAACCCAATCGGGATTTTGAAAAAAAGAAGATCGAATCCACGAGGTGTTGATATTATGAGAAATGCTCCCATAGAAGCTGAGGATAAGGTTCCCATGTTCCTTGGTGGACAAAGAATTTCCAGTCAGTTGCCTTGGTATCGGGGATTTGGTTTAGAGCCAGAAACAAAAGCCTTAATTGAGTCGGTTCAAAATGAAATTTCTAAATCAAAGGTTTCACTGGTTGTGGATTTTCATTCAGGATTTGGTTTTCAAGACCAAATTTGGTTTCCCTATGCCAAATCAAAAAAGCCAATTAGGGATATTTCCTATGTCCATGCTCTTACTCATTTGTTAAATATAACCTATCCAAACCATTTCTATAAAGTAGGGCCTCAAGCTTATCTCACTCACGGGGATGTGTGGGATTATCTTTATGATTGGCATCATCAACGAGACGGAAACCAAGGGTTGTTTATACCTTTGTGTTTGGAAATGGGCTCATGGATGTGGGTAAAAAAAAATCCAATGCAAATTTTTTCTATTGAGGGTCCATACAATCCAATTAAAACCCATAGATATAAAAGAGCTCTCAGAAGGCACAATACCTTTTTTGAGTTTCTTATCAGGTCTTTGTATTCAAGTCAGAGCTGGGCTAACTTAAACAGCGATCAATTGAAAAAACATCACGAACAAGCCATGGTAAAGTGGTATGGAAAAAAGTAATCGTCAGTGGCTTTTATTAAGAGGTCTTACGCGAGGGCAATTTCATTGGGGAGATTTTCCTCAGAGGCTGCAAAGTAAATTTCCAAAAGATGAAATTATATTAATAGATTTGCCTGGAAATGGTTACCGTTATTCTGAAAATAGTCCATTTTCAGTGAGGGAATACACAGATGATTTAAGATCTAAATTCCAAAATAAAGGTAAACTTCATATCATTGCGTTATCTTTTGGGGCCATGGTAGCTATTAATTGGTTAGTCTGTTTCCCGACTGAAATTACTAAGGCCTATCTTGTAAATACTTCATCAAAGGGAATCTTGCCTTTTTACAAACGATTATTACCTAAAAATTATCTAAAAATTTTTCAAACTCTGTGGCTTTCTAAATATCATAGGGAAAAGATGATATTAGAAATGACTTCAAATAATCTTGAAACTCAAAGAAATTCTATCTTAAAATTCGAGAAATTTGCAGAGCTCTATCCAGTCACAGGTAAGAATCTTTATAGACAATTAGTGGCTTCAGGTAATTTTGTTTTTCCAGAGGCAATTGAAAAGGAAAAAATAGGGTTATTTGTATCCACAAATGATCGATTGGTTAGTTCTGAAAATACCCTTGCTCTAGCTAAAAAGTGGAACATCATCCCCATCGTGCATCCTTGGGCAGGTCATGACTTAGTTCTTGACGATCCAGAGTTTGTCCTGTCGAATTTAAATCCTACTACGGCGGGCTAGTCTAAGGTAATGCGGCTTATGTCATGCGACTAGACAGAAGTTTTTACAAGTCATGTCGATTTTGGTCGAATTTAGGTCGTAACGCAATCAACTATTGACTCGAGTTAAAATTCCATTTTTACTTCCAACAACTTGATATGAGAGAATTTTTAAGGATGTTGGTTATCAATAAAAAAGTTAATTTTTTTATTATTATTTTGTTTATTTTTTTGGGTATTCAGACTCAAGCGTCGAATTATTCTTCTCAGTTTATGTCTCTGGATGCTATCTCAAAAAGTGTTGATCATGGAACAGTTTTTGGAGTTCTTCGTTTTGAGACGATGGATTACTTTACCAAGATTCCAGAACAGGAAAATTTAAACAGACAACAGTATTTATCAACACGTTTAGGTTTTATATCTCCAAATATAGAAAATAGCTTTGGTTATGGAGGTGATTTTCAGGCAGGAAAGTTTAATTACGGTACTTCTAATTATTCTGTCCAAGAGTTGTATAGTTTTTTTCAATTTGATAAAAATTTTAAAATAATTGGCGGCAGAAAAAAATACGATTGGAACTTTCTTGATTCTTATTGGAAGACAAGTTTTTGGCAGCCAAATTATGCTTTTGATTATTTAAGGCCTGAAGAACAAGGTTTATTTGGAGTCTTTTTCGAGTATCAAAATCCTGAATTTCAATTCGTAACCTACACCACTCCCATGTTTATTCCCAATATGGGAATAGATGTCCGCGAAGAGGGTGGAGAGTTAGTCTCTGAGAGTCGTTGGTTTAGACAACCTTCAGATAAGTATGATTTAAATGGGAAAATTAAATCCATAAGGTATAAATTATCGGTTCCTGAGATCAGAAATTTAGTATCCAAGCCTGGTGCCGGAGTAAATTTGGGAATTGGTAATAAAAATGAATCATGGTGGATAAGTCAAAGTTTGGGTTATAAACCTGTTAATGAATTGATCTTAAAAAGGGAAGGTTATTCCCCGACAGATGTTAAGGCTGTCAATGTACTTGTTTCACCAGACGTCGTTTATCATTCTCTATACTCTATTGATTTGGGTTATACCTTTCAAAGTTTCAGATTTATTGCCTCTTATCTTGAGGATAATCCAAAGGATAAAATACCAGATAAGGGGTGGGTCATACAAAAGTTACTCCCAACAAAAGCCTATTCTTTAATGATCGAAAACAATGTCGAATCTGAGATTATTAAAAATTTAAAAGTACAGTTAGGATATTTAAGAATATTTGGAAGCGAGATTGTTGATATTGATTCTGAAGGAAATAGAGACGTTTTTACTCTTTTTGATATCAGAACTAAATTCAATAATTCCATTATGTTAAAAGGGCAAGGGCAAGTTTTTTCGATTTTTAGAAAGTCTATTATTACTAAACTATCCTACTTAAAGGACTTCAATCAAAATGGTTCTTTGGTTAATGCTGAATTTCAGGTTTTTCCTACAAAAAAATGGGCAATCTTGCTAGGCGGAGATTTTATTTCTGTAGATGAAGAAAATAGTTCCTCATCCTTTTTGAATCAGTATCGAGCTAATGATAGGGTATATGGTGGGGTAAACTATGTTTTCTAGAAAAATAGGATATAGGTCTCTACACAAGATAACTTGGATACTTACACCTGGTCTTTTAATTATCACTTTATTTTTCATAAGTTCTTGTAATTTAAAAATCGGCGAAAAACCACCTGAAAAAAATATCCCTGGTTTCAAAACAGATACTTGTTTAATTAAAGCAACCAATCTTTTTTCAGAATATTTCAAAGGTGAATCGAATGAAAGTGATATTAAGTCTTCTTGGGATTGTTTCGCATCCATGGTGGTTACTTTTCAAAAAAATGTAAGATGTAATAAAATTAATGAGTGTACTCCTGATGAATTATCTAAATTTGTCGAAGATAATTTTTTAGAAGAAGATGGCAAACCTGATGACCAGCAGAAAAAAATTAGCCCAGAATTAAAAAAACAACTTATGAAAGTTAAAAAACTATTTCTTGGTGGTCGTCTAGATTATATATCTCCGACAGAGTTTGATTTGTTAATAAAGCTAATGAATAACCTCAAGTCCTTATTCGTTGAGCTTAACCCGTCAATGAAAATATTAACTCTAAATTGGGAATCGAAACTACAATCAGGAGATGTAACCCTTCAAGACTTTAGTTCGGTAAATACAAATTTTGTTAATGTAATTCAGAAATTCAGTAATCTAATTTTTAAAGCTGAAAATGAATATTTTTTTGATGATTTTTATTCATTTTTATCAGAAGTGACACATTTTACACAGAGTTCAACATCTTGGCTAAGTAAGTTGGCAGAATTTATACCACTTGTTAAAAAAATGAAAAAATCAATAACTGGTGGAAGTGAAGAGTCTGTAAAAAACAAAGAGTGGGACCTATTATTATCGTTGGGTGGAAGAGGCTATCTTCAATTCTTAAGATATTATTATTTTATAAAAAATATCAATCCTGAGTTTACAAGTTTAAAATTAGCTTACTATGCGAAAACGATAGAAGAATCATTTTTGATATTTTATGACTTATTAGATGGAAAAGACTCGCATCGTATTTCCAAAGAAGAAATTGATGAAATACTTGCTAGTTTTTCAAATATTTGGAAAGACTTCAAATCTTCCCCTGAACTGACAAAAGAATTAATGAAAATAAAAAAAATCATTATCGGGGGTGGGGTTGAAAGTATAGAAAAAGAGGAGTTTAGAAAAGCACAATCAAAAGTGACAGCCATAAAGGAAGTAGTTGAGGACTTAGTTCGGTATTATCAGCTATATGGTTTAACATGGAAACCGGACCTTCTGACAAAACAAGAAGCCGAAAAAGAATTTCAAGATGCCATGAAGAATTTTGAGTCCATGATTGATAAAATAATAAACAATGTTAAATTTGAAAGTGGATATAGTTATAGCGATTTTTTATCCTTAGTGAAAGAATTTGAAAAAATATATTCAAGAAAAGAAGCATCACAAAAATTTGAGGTTATACTTAATAAGTATTGTGGATTAGTTCAAATAGGTGTGGATATTTTAAGTGATAAAAATAATTTTGATTTGGGTTATAAATGCAATACTCTAGCAGTTTCATCTAAGGATCTTGCTGTCTTGTTTAAAAAAACTAGTGAAATATACGCACAAATTCTAAATTATTTCTATTTTATAAGAAATAAAAATTTTTATAAAACAGGAAGCGAATATCAAAGTAAGTTTAGAGATCTTCTTTTAAAATCTTTGGATTACTTAGAATTAGTGATTTCAGATAGAAAATTAAAACTAATATCTTATAAAGAAATGGATGGTATTTTTTCCGAGGGAATTCGATTAAATATTATTCCCAATATGATTAAATCAGAGTCTTTCAATAAGATATCAAGAGCATTGCTAGAAAAAATATTTATAGATCCTGAATTAATCAAGATGAGACAAAGAATAGTAGGAATTGAGCCTAGTCATATTAGTATGATGAAGAAAGATTTGTTAAATTACACCCAATTGAACCTCTATTTCAATTTGCTTTACGAAAACAAAATAAACAATAGTTTCAATTACGATTTTTTTAATGAAAATATAAAAAATGTGATAAAAATCTCTTCTGATTCCTATCTAGTCAGTGGGGCACAAGAATTTCTGAAACATTTTAAGTCTCCTTATCCAATTTTAATTAATGAAGATCGAAAAGCATTTTTAGATGAAAATCGAAACCCAGTTTTTAATTTTGAAGGTATTCAACAGATGAATTTAAGTCGATTTTTGGCGGGACTGATATTGAGATCCTATTCTCATAAAATTGATGGGAAGACCTTTAATATTGGATTAATGAAATGTGAGTTTAAAGAAGCTTTTAGAGATGTAAGACCGCTTCTTATTGACTTGGATATACTTAACTCTAACACGACGGATAGTTTTATTGATTCCCGTTTTTTGGAGGGAAATATTTTTCTTCCCAATTCAGATGGAAATGATGAACTTTCTTTTCAAGAGGTTGCTGATCTTTCCAACTATATTTTTTCAGGAATCAACATTCAGTCAAAGATTAAAGAAAAAGTCATAAAAAAATGTAATATTTCAAACGAGAATAGTTTAGAATACGTAGACTTATCTTGTTTAAGAGAAACCTATGATGGTAATTTAAGTGAAATATTTCACTCAATGCCAAATTACTTAAAATATATTGAAAACATAAAAAAAGAAAATCCGATTGTTTGGCAATCTACTTTTTTTAACAGTCTAAAGGCTTCAGGTTATACATCAAATAGCGATACTAAAGTTTCAATTTCGGATGCAAATGTATTGCCTCATATGTTTCAATATAGTGAAACCATCTTCTTAAAGTTTGATAAAAATAATGATGGTTTTATTGATAAAGAAGAAGGTTTTTTAGCATTTCCTACTTTTGAAAAATTACTAAAGAAAGTAGCTCGAAAACAAATTGAAAATGGTGTCATTGCAGAGAGTGAGTTTTTACCTTTATTTACCTACATTTTAAAATATAAAGATATACCTTCCTGTGAAAAACCGTTTAAACTTTTATGTCTTTTGGAAAAGGATATTAGAAGATGGTTAGATTGGAAGAGTAATTATAAAAAGACAAATTACAAATTAAGTGTAGATAGATCTGAACTAGCAATAATTCTAGGGTTGATTGCAGATCTGGTCAGCTCGTCGCCGTCAGTTCAAGAAGATTCCAAACTTAAAAAAGAAGAATGTAATTAGAAACAGTCCAACTTATTTTAAGGGAGTTCCTTATCCTATACCTTTGGTCAGTATAATTTTTTTTTAAAAAATCCGAAATAATGGAACCATTGTATTAGGGTGTGTTTGAAAAATCTTAAACCATTTCAAACACACTCTATGATCTGTGCCATAATCTAAAGGGAGTTAGGTTGCAGTTTACAACAATTGAGTTCGCTCTGTTCTTTATTCTTATTTTTTATGTGAGTTGGGAGTTTTATTACTACTCAACTTTAAGAAAAGTATTTTTGCTTTTCGCTTCCTATTTGTTTTACGCTTCCTTGGATTATGCATTTCTACCTTTGTTAATACTTTGCCCAGCATTAAACTTTTTTTTTGGTCTTTGGATTGGTGTCGAAGAAAATTTAACAGTAAAAAAATGGATTCTGATATTTACTATTAGTTGCAATCTGGTGATGCTAGGTATGTTTAAATATTACGATTTTATTCTTGAAAACATAATGAATCTGGTTGGCTTTCACTTTTTCAATATTTCTGCTGAGCAAGTACCTTACATGAATTTCGTTCTGCCACTTGGAATTTCATTCTTTACTTTTCAGGGAATTAGCTACTTAATTGACATTTATAGAGGTGATTTGAGTCATAAGAATTCAATTCTCGACGTCATGTTATTTATTTCTTTTTTCCCACATTTAATGGCAGGCCCTATTGTCAAAGCCAACGAATTTATCCCCCAATTAAAAAACAGAGTAGATCCCACCAAGATTCCCATCTACTATTCACTTTTTATGATTCTATTAGGATTATTCAAAAAAATTGTTATCGCTAGCTATCTTGGGACAGATATCGTTGATCCAATTTTTGAAAATCCTAGCTTATATTCAAGTAGTGATATTCTTTTTGGTGTTTATTCCTATGCGATTCAGATTTATTGCGATTTTAGTGCCTATAGTGATCTGGCCATCGCCTTTGCGGGATTGTTGGGCTATGAATTTCCTATCAACTTCGATCAGCCCTACAGAGCAACGTCTCTTCAAGATTTTTGGCGAAGATGGCATATTTCATTAAGTACATGGCTTCGTGATTACTTATATAAGCCCCTTGGGGGAAGTAAGTTAGGGAATATAAAAACCTATCGCAATGTTTTTATTACCATGCTCCTTGGTGGGCTTTGGCATGGGGCCTCTTGGAATTTTATCTTTTGGGGTTTTCTTCACGGTTTGGGATTAATCTTTGAAAAATACTTTCAATTTAATACTAAAATTAATCGGGGTTTCATCATTAAATCACTTAAAACAATTCTAGTATTTCATTTCGTATGTTTTGCTTGGATTTTTTTTCGATCCCCAACGTTAGATAAAGTGATGGAGTTATTCGGTGGGTTATTTAAATTTGATATGCAAGCGAAAAAGGTCAGTTTTTTTTATGCACTCCTATTGACGACGGGAATAGCCTTTCATTTTGTGAAGCCCTTAAAATTATGGAGCTTTCCAGAAATTATTTTTAAAAAACCAAGACTGATTTTTGCTTTAGCTGTTAGTATTGTAATTACTATTATTTCAACGCTATCACCAGAAGGAGTTGCCCCATTTATTTACTTTAGATTTTAAAAATAAATATAAATTTAAACTAAATAGAATGGAAAATAAATGGAAATTAAAAAAGTATATTTAAATAAAAATAAATCTTGGATGGTAATTGTTTTTATCATGCTTTATTCATTTTTGTTAAATTTAGAAGGATTGTATCATTGGGCTCAGCAAAAATCTATTTCAAAGACTTCAATCGTATTGATAAAGTTAGCAGAAGCTTTTAATTTTTTAGGAGAGGAATCAGGAATAAATGGCTTTAGAGCTATTTTAAAAAACGAATTTACTGACTTAAAAAATGTTCAAATTTATAGTCTAGTTAATAGCAAAGAAAATCATCAACAAAGAAATCTAGCAGAAATTAATACCAATAAGGGAGAAGAGTTTTCATTAATTCCCACTTTTATTGAAAATAATAATTTTAAAAAGGAGCCGGATGAGGAATCAGAATCAGAAAAAGCAGGAAAGGTTTTATTAATTGGTGACTCCATTTTGAAGTCAGGTTTACAAATGCATATGCAAAATTTAATTATTAAAAGTAATCAAAAAGCAGAAGTAGAAGTGAAGTCACAGTCTGGTACAGGTTTGTCTCGACCTGAAATATTTGATTGGGTAAATTATGTGAATTCACTTCAGGAAGACTATGAGGCTATTTACATATTTTTAGGTACAAATGATGCTCAAAATATCCTAAATGAAAAAAAGATTATGACTTTTGGATCGGACAGTTGGAAAAAAGAATATGCTAAAAAAATTATTAACATCATTGAAAACAGCTGTAAAAAGTCACAAAAAGTTTTTTGGGTGGGAACTTTAAAAATGAAATCTGAAAATTTTGATAAGAAAATGTCGTTATTAAATTCACATGCTAAAAAGACAATAGAGTCAAGTTCCTCTTGTGCAAAGTATGTCAATGTTGAAAGCTGGCTCACGGCAAAATCAAAATACGCTGATCATCTTAATATTGATAAAAAATCCGTTCGCGTTCGAATGGAGGATGGTATTCATTTATCATTTAAAGGAGCTCAAATCTTTTCAAAAAAACTTTTAGAGACGGTAACTTCTCGATATGATTGATAGAAATCTGAAAATGGACATCATTTATTTGGGTGATTCCCATTCAGTGATGGAAATGGGGAAATGTTTACTGAAAAGAATGATCGGATATTTTGACTCTAAAAATATTAGAAGTGATATTTATTTTTATGCAATAACGGGTTGTACTTTTTTAGATTGGTTTAATGAAAAACAATGGGTTTACCGAATTGCAAATTATACATATACACCTGAAACTCATGGTGTAAAATCGACGGAAGCAGTTAACATAAGTATTTGGAATAAAATTCATTTTACAAATCCGCAGATATTAATTTTAGCACTTGGAAGTAATGATTTTCTTATAAATGGAGATCATTTTTCAGAATATCTCTCGGAGGTTGAAAATAAACTCGATCTTATTCTTGAGCGCTTTAAGGAAATTCAGATTGTCTGGATCCTTCCTCCTGAATTTCCATTTTTTCCAAAGTTTGATTTATTAAGGAAAGCTTTGAGGCACATGCTTTCCTCTAAAGCTAGAGTTGATATTGTAGATTTGAAAGGGCATTTCCCTGATCAAGAGGACCAAATTCATTTTAATAAAGTTAAAGGAAATATTTTTGGAGAACAAATATATTTAAACTTAGAACTCATTTTGGACAAAGTGACTAGTCGTTGGAAGGTACTCTAAAAGGGGATTCCAGGTCGAAATATTGCATCAGCAAATTCTAATTGTTCTTAAGGTGTATAGCCTTTTACAGATCCGCCAGTTGAAACTTTAAGGAACTCAAGTGAATGTAGGCAATAGAAACACAGATATGAATGCAGATTCTTATGTGAATAATATATTAAACTCAATTTTTCATTTATCTAGTTTTAGAAAAGGTCAGAAAGAGATTATTAGTTCCGTATTAGATCAACAGGATATTTTAGCCGTTTTGCCTACAGGTGGAGGTAAATCACTGTGTTATCAATTGCCTGCAGTCATTTTAAATAAATTAGCTATTGTTATTTGTCCGTTAATTGCATTGATGAAAGATCAAGTTGCAGCACTTCAAGAAAAAAATATTCCTTCTGCCTGCTTGTATTCTGGACAAGACTTGTTTGAAAAAAAATCTATTTTCTATCAAATTTCAATAAATGAGACATTTATTCTTTATCTATCTCCGGAGAGAGTTCTAAAGCCTGGGTTTCAAAAGTGGATTCAGTCAAAATCTATTTCCTTATTTGCTATTGATGAAGCTCATTGCGTTTCCCAATGGGGGCATGATTTCAGATCAGACTATGGAATGCTGGGAATTTTAAAAAAACTGAAACCAGAAGTTCCTATTTTAGCACTGACTGCTTCAGCTACGCCCATTGTTCTTCAGGATATAAAAAAACAATTGGAACTAAAGAGCCCTAAGAAAATGGTTTATGGTTTTTATAGGCCAAACCTCTTTTATCAAGTTACCGAATGTGCCCACGCTGAAAGCAAGTTTCACCTGCTATTAACAGCTTTAAAAAAAGCACCCCAAGGCAGAGTTCTTATATACTGTGGTACAAGAAAGACGACGGAGGAGTTAACTGAAAATTTATTAAAAATGTTTAATAATGTGAATTTCTATCATGCAGGTTTGTCTCCTCAGTCTAGGAATCAAATTCAGGAAGATTATTACTTAGGGAAAACAAGAATTTTAATTGCCACAAATGCCTTTGGAATGGGTATTGACCAGCCAGATGTGCGGTTAGTCGTTCATTATCAGATGCCTGCTAATATTGATGCTCTTTACCAGGAAATGGGAAGAGCTGGCAGAGATGGTAAGGATTCAACATGTTTATTGTTGTATTCAAAGAAAGACAAAGGATTGCAGTCGTTCTTTATTCAGAGTTCAGAGGTTAATCAAGAAATTAAAATTAATCGATGGCGGAATCTGGATGCGATCGTGGAATATGCTGAAGGAAGTGAGTGCCGGCATTCTGAAATTTTAACTTATTTTAAAGACTCACAAAGGATAGAAAAATGTGGGCATTGTGATAACTGTGATCCTCATTCTGATCGGAGAATTGTTTATAACCACAAACATGAAATAAATTTTAAAGCGAAATCAAAAAAAGCAAAGGCAAACAATGACTTTATTTTAAATGAAAAACAGGAATATTGTTTTCAGCAATTAAAGGAGTGGAGAAAAATAAAAGCAAAGGAATTAGATGTTCCAGCGTTTATCATTTTTGGAGACCAGACATTAAGAAACATAGTTGTTAAGCTGCCGCAAAACGAAAAAGAGTTACTAGCTGTTCATGGTATGGGCGAAAGTAAAATCAAAAACTTTTCTAAAGATATTCTTAAACTCTTAAGTGAATTTTTTTAGAGAGTGTTTGGAAAATCTTTTAAAAGTTATTTTTCCACATCATGGATTCAACGGGAATGGGAGTTTTTTCATTGTACTTTGCAGAAGATTTTTTATTATAAGGAGTTAAAATTTCCCCAGAAACATCAAAATAAATTATTTGTCCAATAGGCATTTTATAATAAACTTTAACTGGTTTTTTTACAGATATCTCGAGAGTCCAATAGTTGCAAAATCCAACGTCCCCTTTACCTGCAGTTGCGTGAATATCAATACCCAATCGTCCAACAGAAGATTTGCCCTCTAGAAAAGGAACGTGCGCCAAGGACTCGGTATACTCAAGGGTTACTCCAAGATAAAAATTTTCAGGAGTAAGAACATAGCCGTTTTCGGGAATTTCAAAAGTGGTGATTAAGTTATGGCTCTTTGCGTCCAAAATGGGATCTTTATAAATCCCAAGTGTTTTTCCAAGGTGAACATCATAGCTGTTTGATCCTAGACATTCTTTTGAGAAGGGTAATATTTTAATGAAACCTAGATCCATATTTTCTAGGATCTTTTGGTCGCTTAAAATCATTTCCTATTTAGTTTCTCTATGAAGAGTGTGTTTTTTTAGATTAGGGTTATATTTTTTTAACTCTAATCTGCCAGGAGTTTTTTGTTTATTTTTTGTAGTTGTGTACCTAGAAACCGTTTTCCCGAGGGGTCTAGCTTCAGTACATTCTAAAGTGACGATGATTCTTCCTGATTTTTTTGCCATGTGATCTCCAAAATTTAAACAAAATTCCATGCATAACTATCAAATTTGACAAAGAAAGGCAACTATAATGTGCTTGAACAGCAAATTTCGTAGTAATGTAAGTGGATGCCAAAATGTATAAATTTCAAATCTAGTACAGGCCATTATATAAAAAAAGAAGTGAAGTGAAGGACGTGTGAATGCTCAGACAATGAGCATCGTTTGGAATTCTCTCGGCTTGTTCCTAGGCAAGAAGTTATGTAGGATTTTAAATAGTTGTCATAGTAATTGGAGGTTCGGTGTTTGCCATAAATACGAGGATATTAATAATTGATGATATGCCTTCAATCAGAGAGTTGGTTAGAGGTCAGTTAAGAAGTATGGGATTTGTGGATATTGTTGAAGCGGAAGACGGAGAATTGGGATGGAGGCTTATTGAGGAAAAATACAGCGAGGCCAATCCTTTTCAATTAGTCATTTCAGATTGGAACATGCCTAATTTGAAAGGCCTGGATTTGCTAAAAAGGGTACGAAGTAAAACTCAGTTTGCGGGTTTGCCATTTATTTTACTGACCTCAGAAGCAGAAAGGGACCAAGTTACGGAAGCTGTTATGGCAGGAGTTTCACAATATATAGTAAAGCCTTTTTCAGGAAGAACCTTTGAGGATAAACTAAAATCAGCCTATGCAAAACATCATAAAAAATAAAGTTGTATTTAGTAGGCTATAAAATGAGATTATCTATGCGACCATTGTCTATGCTGCCCTAGATAGAGAAAGGGGATTTGCAAAGGGCACTTGAATGATGAAGTGACTGTACGCGCCCACTTTGGATTCAATGCGAATCACTCCTCCAAGTGCCGTCACCTCAGCAAGCACCGCGTTCATTCCCACTCCACGGCCACTGATTTCAGTGATGTCGTCTTTCGTTGAAAAAGACGAATCAAAAATTCTATAAATGATTTCGGCATCTGATTGCTGAGCCATAGGAGACTTCATTTTTAACAATTTTTCACGAATTTTATTTGGATCTATTCCTTGACCATCATCTTTGAGGGCAATCTGCAAACATTTTAAATTTGTATCGACATTCTCAATTAGTGAAAAATTAATTTCAATTTGCCCACAAACGGGTTTACTTACCTTTATTCGATTCTCTGGCAATTCAATTCCATGATCTATAGAGTTCCGTAGGCAGTGGACGAGAACCTGAAACAGATAATCAAATTTATTTTTTGGAACAAGAATATTTTCGCCACTCATTTTAAGAGGAGAGATTTCTTTCTTTAACTGCTTGGCAGTTGAGCTGGTTACATTTTTAAAGTGAAGAACATGGTTACTAATGGTTTCATAGAGATATTTGTTTTCAAGAAAGTTTATTTGTTGAGTTGATGGTAACTGCTCGATGATTTTAAGAAAATCCGTTAATTCCATATCAATTCTTTTATCACTAGACGCAGGCATTGAGCCAAATATTTTATAATGATGAGCCGTAACGGACTTAAATGCTTCTTGAAGAGTAAATAAACAGTTCTGTAGTTGCTTTAATTCATGTTCGTTGGGGTTGCTTTTGATTGAAAGATAAAATGACTCCATGTCATGACAAATAGTTTTAAGCTCAACAAAAGAAAAACTGGCAGCCCCGCCTTTTAAGGTATGAAGAATTCGGATAACCTCATCCGAATCATTGACCTGAATAGTTTTAGCGAGAAGTTGAGATAATCTTTTGATTCCCTTTTCAGATTCATTATAGAAAAGCTCAGCTTGCTTTTTATGTTGAACTATTTTTAGAATGGCTTCAACTTGGGTTCTATCCTTTTCTGCCTGAATTTTTGCTTCCACAAGATCGGTAATATCACTAGCAACGCAGACAACGGCCTCAATGAGTTGAGACTCATTTCTGATTGGAAAATATTCAATGGAAACTTCCCTATTCAAGGAATGACGCCTCCGGGAGGGGCCTAAAGGTGTTAAGTCTTCGAAGGGAAGCATTTCGGAAAATAAAGTCAATAGCCAATTTTTAAAACCAAGAATTTTATCAGCTTCCACGTTTAATACATCCCATATAAACTTATAAGAGGGATCGCATTCAATAATCTTTAAACAGGCCTTAGAATAAAATGGTAAACACTTGCCATCAGGATGAAAAACAAAAAAACCTTGATTAAGGCTGTCCAAAAGAGCTTTCATCATTTTGTTAAGTGAGGTGATTTCCTTGGTTCTTTCGGCTACTAGTGATTCTAGTTGTTTAGAGTAGATTTCCAGTTGGATTTTTGCAATTTCTAAGTCATTGATAACTTTTTCTTTTTTTTCTAGCTCAGAACGGTATTTTTTTTGTAATCTTTCTTCGAGTGTAACGTCCCTAAAATAAACGAGCCATGAGTTATTGGAAAATAATTGAATCGTCAGTTGGGCTTTTCCCTCTTGAATTAGAACTGTAGAGAATTCGATTTCAATATAGGGAGTAGGATCCTTTATTGAACTTAACTGGGTAAAAAGGTCGATGTTAGATTTGAACTGAAGAAGTTCAGTGAGAATTTTTTGCGATTTCACAATTTTTCGAATAGATAAACTGGTCAACTGACTGGCAGACTCATTACAATAAAGAACAATTAAGTCTTTATTAACTATAAATACAGGTTCTAATAGTGAATCAAAAACGTTCTCGTTCATTGAAACGACTCATTGTTCTTACTATGCAGTAAAATGAATTCACGTTTTACAGACCAATCTGAGTTCAAGTCTTCATCTTTATTTAAGCTTCGGACACGCCAATAAATTTTACCAAGGGGGAGCCTTTCTTTGATCAAAAATTTATTATCTGTAATTTTTTTATCAAGAATAAATTTTTTAAATTCTTTATCAGTTGACAATTGAAAGTGATATTGATCAGAACTTTTTTGAGCTTCCCAGTTAATCCAAATAAACGGTTCCAATTCTTGTTGTAAAAAAACAGTCATTTTATTTCTAGGTTCATTAAGAACAGGAGCTGGAATTTTTTGCTTAAAAACATATTCAGTTTTTTCAGAATTTGAGATGAAAGAGGATTGGTTGTCTTCGGGCAAGGAAGCAATGACGCGAAAATAATAGGGTCCAGGCTGAGATACTTTGATATTTAATGCATTTTTAGTACTTTCAACCAATTTTGATTTTATAAAAGAAGGATTATCAGCATATTCAACGGAGTATTTTTTAACAAGGGGCATATTTGTCCATGATATAGGAAACTCAACATTTGGAATGGATTCATTGGGATTCGTCGATTTAAAGGTAATAGGTAAAATTTTAAATAAGGTAGGTTTTTGAATTTCGACACTCAATTCTCCTATTTCACTATAAGCGCTTTCTACTTTAGTTTTTGATACGGCCTTGACGCGGAAGAACTGTTTTGCTTTACGTTGGGGTAGATAAGAATAAGTATCCGATTTTAATTCAATGCTAGACTTTCCTGTGAAATCCTTATTCTGAGAAATTTCCAAAATAAATTTGCTTGCGCCATTTGGCTTCGCCCATGAGATTTTTGCAGGAAGTACAGAGGCAGGTTCTCTTGTGTTTTTTGTTTTTATCATAATGTTTTTTGTTAGTAAAATGGGTGATTCCAGTGGCGGTTCCACTATAGAATGTGCCACCACGTCAAAGGAAACAGTAGGGCTCCAAGACCCAAGTGCATTACTGTGTTTGCCGCGAACCCTCAAATAATATTTCCCATTTCTTGCCTTAAAGTTAATATTTTTTTGATTTGTAGAATTAGAGATGAGGTCTTTTGAAAAATCTTCGTTGCTTGAAATTTGATACTCGTAATCGATGAAATCACTTTGCCAGGAGATGGGTATATTTGTGGTCCATTTCGAAATATCTTCATTTGTTTGATAATCTAGCTGAGCTTTATTATTAGGAGAGGTGATTGTCGGATTTGTAAAAATAGATAATTCAAAATTTTGAACTGGTGAAGAGATTAGGTTGTTATTAGAGTCCAGCCCCTGAACTTTCCAAAAATATTTTCCAGAATTAATATTATTGATAAGTGCTTTATTTTGAACCTTTTCTTTAGATGTCGTGATGGACTCAAACTTATTGTCGCTGGAGATTATCAGTTTTTCTTCTGTGATATTTTCTGAACTCCAATTAAGAAAAAAACCTTGTTCTTTGTGAAGTAAAGTAATTTTAGTTTTATCAGGACTGAGGAGCTTAATTTTAGCAACAGGTTTAACTTCCTTAATGGGCTCGACTTTAACAAGTTCAACCTTATCTAAAATTTTCTTTTCTTTTTTATCTAGAGATGAAATAGAAAGGGAACCGTCAAGGAGTCCAAATTTAGGCTCCTCTGACTTTGACCTTTTGATTTTCATTTTTGAGTTATTCTTTTTGTAATTCTGGATGACAAAATTTTCTTTTTCAGTTTTTACTTGAAGTTTTGCAGTACTTTTGATCTCTGTTTGGATTTCACCATATTTTAGGTTTAACTCAAGATCGCCAGATTTTCTCGTAAGTGTAATTAATGAGTTTTCAGATAATTGAATAATCGAGCCATCACTTAACTGTATTTCTGCTTTTGACCGCTCTCCAGTGAAGATGCTATCTTGCTCATGTAAAACCTCTTTGACTTTTGCTGGAGACCACAAAAAACTTTCAACTGGCTTTCTCCGAACATCTTTGTTGGAAGATGAAAGTGTGCCGATAACATTGTAGGAAGATTTTTCAGAATTAAATAAAAAAGAATCATCATATAGATAATATGAATAAATAAGAATTATTAAAATAGAGACAGCAAAAATAACCCTGTCTGTTTTGTTAAACTTAACCATATGTTGCACTTCTTATCGTCTGTTTTCATTTTGAGGAGAGAGATCTTAGGTCTAGTTTACTAGACACTGGACCTAAATGGAGTCGGTAATTTAAATGTTATCAATTCTTAATAAACAAATTATGATAAACAGGTGCAGAAAAATACATTTTCACTTAGGTATAAAATACTCATATTATTAACAGTTATTCCGTTAATAACACTTTCTGTTTATTTAGTTTTAGCAATGAAAGTATTTCAGGACGACAAAGTTGCTTATGTTTATGATTCCAGCAGTAAATTTTCAAATGCAGTTTCGGCTCAAATTGGAATCCAGTTAAATTCTGTCTTATCATCAAATAAATTTTTATTTCAAGAGTACTTGAACAGTCAGAATTTCAATTTAGTTGCAAAAAATTTCTTTAAAAATGAAAACACAACGGATCTTGTCGCTGTTTATGAAATTGATGAAAAAAATAAGGGCTTTAAATACGTAAGCCATTTAGAAAAGTTTGAGGGAAATTTTTCTAACGTTAAAGAAAAATTGGAGTCGATTCTTCGTCAGGAAATATACTATGTAAATGGGAACAAAAGAATTATTTATAGTTTATTTAATGATGAAAGACTACTTTTTTTTGAAAAACTGCCACCTGATCCTGAGAGAGGCAATAAAGCAATCTATTTTTCAATAATGATGAGGGCGGGAGATTTATTTGATTTGTTTTCTACTGTTTCTTCGCAAAAAATATATTTACTAAATAATAAAGGTTTTATTTTACTAGGACCTCAAGAGACCATCGGTACTGAGTTAAAGAAAAATATTCCACTTAAATTCTTAGATAATAATGAAAGTATTCAACTCAATGGAGTTGAGGCTACAAAAGATCAAAACAATCAAGAATATTTTATTTCTTTTGCACAAGTTGGAATTGGGGGACTCACCGTCGTGTCAGCAGTTCTTAAGTCCAAAGCCTTGTCAGCCCTAGATATTTTATTAAAAAAATCTATTATTTTCTTTGTATTATTAATTGCGGTAACGGCCATAGTTTCATTAATTGCCTCCTCAACAATTACAACAGCAATCACTCAATTATTCCAGGCAACGAAACAAGTGAGTGAAGGAAAGTTTGACATGAGAGTTCATGTAAAATCCTCTGATGAAGTAGGAGTCCTAGCCGATAATTTTAATAAGATGGCTGAGGAGGTTTCACGCTTATTGGATCAAACTGCAGAAAAGGCAAGAATGGAAAATGAGCTACAAACGGCAAAAACAGTTCAAGAGACTCTTTTCCCGGAAACAATCAAAAAGATTTCTAATTTAGAAATTGCTGGATTTTATGAGCCAGCGAGTGAGTGCGGAGGGGATTGGTGGCACTATTGTGAAATAGGCCAAAGGGTCTTTTTTTGGATTGGAGATGCCACAGGGCATGGAGCGCCTTCCGCGCTGATAACGAGTGCTGCGAAATCAGCGGCTGTAATCATTGAAACGCTAGACGTAGGTCCGGGAAAAGCCATGGAGTATCTAAATAAGTGTATTTTTGAAGTGTCCAGAGGGCGCTTGATGATGACATTTTTTATAGGTTGTTATGATAAAATTACTGGAATTTTTACTTATTCAAATGCATCACATGAGACACCTTTCTTATTGAAAAAATCAGAAAAGGCTTTGAAAAAAAAGGAGCTTATTCCGTTAAATGAGGTCAATAATCCAAGGCTGGGACAAAGTAAAGACACTGAATATCAAGAAAGCTGCATTCCAATGGATCAAGATGATTTGGTATTTTTTTATACAGACGGAATACCTGACATCAGAAATTCAAAAGATGAACCTTGGGGAGAAAGAGAATTTGTTAAAGCAATAATTAAAGCCCACTTCGAGAGTCCTGACGCAGAAAAATTTGTGAATAACTTTTCTCATTTGTTTCAGGAATATCGGCAGGGAAAAACTTTAGTTGATGACGTAACTTTTTTTGTGGTTAAAAATAAAAATAAACTGATTTGAGGGTTTTATGAACAAATTTGATTTAAAAATAAATGCTGTCGGAAATGAGCTTAAGATCACGATATCTGGTATTATCGATGAAGATGTCGATTTTGGTATCTATAAAATTTCTGAAGCCAAAAAAATTGAAATTGATTTTAAAAATATTAAGAGCATAAACTCTTGCGGAATCAGAGAATGGATAAAATGGCTTTCTTCAAATAAATCTGGCGAACTAAGTTTTATCAATTGTCCAAAAATTATTATCGATCAAGTAAACATGGTTGATGGGTTTTTACCTAGTAATGGAAAGGTTCTATCTTTTTTTGTTCCTTACTACAATGATGAAAATGGAACTGAAAAAAATGTATTATTTAGTTATGGTAAAGAGTTTACCGACACTGCCGTGATGCCACCACAAAAAGTCCTAGATGAATCCAGTGCCATTATGGAAATGGATGTCATCGAGTCTAAATATTTTAAGTTTATTACAAAGTAAGACCGCGCTTAACTCCTGCGTGTTTGAAGAGACTTTTCAAGTGCGTTCTAATTTTTACTAGAGAAAAGTCTAGGGGAGTTAATTTTTTTTAAAAAAAACCTTATCTTTCTTGTGTAGATCTCCGATAGCGTTGCCATGGGAAGTGCCGCCGTATTGATCGTTGAAGATGACGAGTTTCTAAGAACAGCCATGAAGGAAGCTTTTGAAAAAAAGTCTTTGGGTGTGTTGGGGGTAGCTACAGCTACAGAAGCTTTACAAGTTTTAAATACAGAAAGTGTGGAGTATGTGTTTCTGGATTGCTTTCTGCCTGGTTCCTCAGGAGATCAGTTGGCCATTAAAATCAAACAAGAATTTGCTAATAAAAAAATTAAAGTCATTTTGATGTCGGGAATTTATACTGATAAAAGTTCAATTCAGGAGCTATTAAAAACGACACAAGCTTCTGCATTTATTAAAAAACCATTTGATCTTGAGCAGGTGATTCAACTCGTTCAGAAAAAGTCCACTGAAAGTGACTCTCCAAGAAAGATCCTGTATCAAACATTTTCGAAAGACTTGGTTTCTACAAGGGAAAAAAGAAAAATAATTGAATCTATTGAAAAAATATCTGGATTTGATTTGCCCTTTATTTATAGTTTGCTAACGGAGTCTAAAAGTTCAGGATATTTAAATATCTATTTTAATGATTCGAGTGTCTCAGGCATTTCGTTTTCGAATGGGTGTATTGTGGGAGTTGATATCGAAGATAAGTCTACTTATATAGGAGAGATGCTCATACAGGGTGGTTTTGTTTCCCCTGAAGATATTCAAAAAGCTCTACAAACTAAAAACAATCAGAGATTAGGTCAGAGACTCATATCATCAAATTTAATGAGTCCGCATGCCTTAGACATGACGATGATTGAACAAATGAATGTCAGACTGTCTAAAACTATTACTGAAAAAAATGTCAAACTAAGTTTTGCAGCCAGTGAAGTGGAGCTAACTCAACCTTGTATTGATTCGGATATACTATTAAATTATTTGAATGATTGGATCGCCTCTAAAATTCCGATCAACTGGTTAAAAAGTCTATATGCCATGTGGTCCGGGCATTTAATCATACCGACAAGTACCTTTAAAATGAATCATCCAGCCATGGGGATGAATTTAGTGATGAGCTTGCCTGGACTCGACGTAGCATTGCAACAAAAAAATACTCTGAATTCTTTGCTTAATAAGCCGGAATATAATCACACGGCATTGTATAAAGCTCTCCATTTTCTATTAACAAAGGGTTTAATTTATTTCTCGAAGGAAATTTACTTTCAAAATGAAAGTGAGCATATTGTATTTTTGCAAAAGCTTCAGATTCAACTTAAAGATAAAAATAACTTTGAAATACTTCAAGCTTTGGGGCTTTCTCAATTTACAAGTAAAGAATTAGCTAAAGAGGAAATAAAAAACTTAATTGGAGTTCAACCAAATCAAAACCAAATTAAGATATTAAAAATATGGATGGCAATACATAATAAAATTTCCCAAGCCATTGACAGTATAAATAGTGAAGATAAGAAAAAAATGGAACAAGACGCCGAAAAAAATGAATCAGCAAATCGATTGAAAGCAAGTCAGCTGGTTGAAGAGGCTCGAAAAGACCTACTTTTAAATGAGTTTTCTAAAGCTTTAGAAAAGCTAAAGGAAGCGGGTCGATTAAGTAGCAATATTTTTCAACTAAACATTTTTTTAGCCTGGGCAAAGCTGGGTAAAGTCATGGGTAAAAAAGATAGAGAATTAGTTAAAGAAATTGAAATGGATTTAATGCAAGTCTCACCCGATGAACGTTATGATTCCTTATATCCGTATGTTATGGGTTTATATTACAAGTCTAAAAATGATTTGTTAAACGCAAAAAAATCATTTGATAAATCATTAGCAATGGATTCGACCTTCATTTCAGCACGAAGAGAACTGAGCATTGTAGAAATGCTTATTAAAAAGAATAAAAAAAATGACAACATTTTCACTATGGATTTAAAGGACTTTGTAACCGTTTTATTCAACAAAAAGTAAGAGCGCTCTTGAAAAGACTTGTCAAACACGTTCTAATAACAACTTCTGTACAGGATGTACTTGTAATTTAATGGCTATACAGATGGTGAGTTATTGGAATCATCTTTGTGGGAAGAGATGACATCTTGAGCTTTTTTTCCAGTAATCCCTAACCATTCAGGGAAAAAAAAGGCAACAGTGATAAATGCAAAGGTGATAAAAATAAAAAAGAAACCCATTATCCAGATTAATTCCATAGGTTACCCTAAGCTAATTATAATAAATGGACAATAGTGTAATTCTTAGATATGCGTTATATATGAATTACAATCCCAAAGACCATTATTTTAAGAAGGCTAAAAAAGAAAACTATGTAGCCAGGTCTATTTATAAATTAGAGGAAATAGATCAAAAGTTTAAAGTCTTTAAAAAAAATGATGTCGTTCTTGATTTGGGGGCTAGTCCTGGTTCCTGGTCCCAATATGCGCTTCAGAGGGTTGGAGAATTTGGCAAAGTGATAGGTGTAGATCTAAGTCCAGTGAGTTTTAAAAATGCCAAATATATTTTTTGTCAGCAGGATATTTATCAAATGAATTGGCAAGAGATTCTACAGTTCAATCAGGTAAGTAGTTTCAATGTGGTGTTATCTGATATGGCACCTAAGACCACGGGAATCAAATTGACAGATCAAGCTAGATCTTTAGATTTGTGTTTAAAAGCTTTAGAGATTTCTAAATTGTACTTAAAATCGGAAGGAAGTTTTGTTTGCAAACTATTTCATGGAAATGATTTTAAAATTTTAGTCTCTGAATTGAAAAAAATATATAAACAAGTAGAAGCTCTTAAACCAGATTCAACAAGAAAAATGAGTAAGGAAATATTTTTAATTGGAATAGGAAAAAAATGAAGATTGTTTATGAAAATTCGGATCTCATTTTCGTTGAAAAAAAGTCAATGGTTTTAACAGTGCCTCCAAGGATCAAGGATTCTCGTCCAGTGTTAGGTACCCTTCTTCAAGAAAAATGCAAAATCAAACTATTTCCTGTGCATCGGTTAGATTATGAGGTTTCTGGTATTGTAGGTTTTGCAAAAAATGAAAAATCTCATCGAGTGGCTCAATCTTGGTTCGAAGAGAGAAAAATTCTTAAGTTTTACGAAGCTCAATCGGAAATGCAATCCTTTGATCATTGGCCATTAAGCGTTCCTAATCACCGTCTTTGTCTTGAAATAAAAGAGGGGGAATCCTTTCAGTGGGAGTCAAAAATCTTAAGAGGAAAAAAGCGATCTTTTTTCAGCCCCATCGGGGATTTGGCTATGACGGTGGCCCGGGTAGAGAAAATAAAGAATCATCGGGTTTTTTGGATTCTCAACCCGGTAACAGGAAAGCCTCATCAGTTGAGGTTAGAATTAAGTTATAGAGGTTTTCCTATTTGTGGTGACAGCTTATATGGATCCAGAGTGAAAAGTTCAGACCTTGGAATTGATTTGAATAGCTACCTTTTGGATTTTACACAAATTAAAAGAGAGCAAAGGTTGGATCTCCCAAATTATATCGAAATTGCAAGGAAGTTTGTATGAGTCGAACCTACAATAAGAAAACACTTAGCTGGGTTCTTTATGACTGGGCTAATAGCAGTTTTTCAACGACGGTAATGGCTGGTTTCTTTCCTTTGTTCTTTAAAACATACTGGAGCCAAGGCTTTTCATCCGTTGAAACAACTTCGAAATTAGGAACGACCATTGGAATATCCAGCTTTTTAATTGCCATTTTGTCTCCTATTTTTGGAACTATTGCTGATTTAAAACATTTGAAGAAGTTTTTTTTAGTTTTTTTTATGTTTGTAGGAGTTCTTTCCTGCGCGAGTTTAGGAATTATCGGCCAAGGGAAATGGTTGTTAGCCATGATTTTTTATGGTTTGGGAATGATGTCCTTTAATGCTAGTAATACTTTTTATGATTCCCTGCTACCTTATGTTGCAGAAGAAAAGGATTTAGATTTTATTTCGGCTCTGGGTTATTCTTTAGGTTATTTAGGAGGCGGGTTACTTTTTCTACTAAATGTTGTCATGTACCTAAATCCTGAGTTTTTTGGATTTTCCAGTGGAACAGAGGCTGTAAAGTTTTCTTTTTTAAGTGTGGCTATGTGGTGGTTTTTATTCTCAATTCCATTAATAATTTATGTTAAAGAGCCTTCTTTAAACCTTAAACCTAAACAAAGTTGGGGGGGGCTGGCTAAAAAGAGCTTTCTCATGCTCAAAGCGACTCTATCAGATATTGTTAGCGATAAAAATTTATTTTTCTTTATGATGGCATTTTGGCTATACATCGATGGTGTCTACACTGTCATTGTGATGGCGGTTGATTATGGGATCTCTTTAAATTTTGAGCCAAAGCATCTGATTGGAGCCTTATTAATTACGCAGTTTATTGGTTTTCCTTGTACCTATTTGTTTGGTTATTTTGCAAAAAAATGGGGGTGCCGGTTACCAATTCTCATTTGTATTGGCATCTACTGTTTAGCCATTATATTTGCAACCCAAATGAAGACGCCAATTCACTTTTACCTGCTAGCAATTATTATCGGTATGGCGCAAGGTGGAATTCAATCTTTAAGTCGTTCCATGTTTTCTAAAATGATTCCAAAAGAAAAGAGTGGGGAATATTTTGGATTTATGAACTTAATTGGAAAATTTGCTTCGGTTTTAGGCCCATTTATTGTTGCTTTAACCGTCTTGTTTACTGGAAAATCTGAGTTAGGTTTACTTGGACTCGTTGTTTTATTTGGATTGGGAGCTTTCCTTCTTATAAAAGTTAGAGAACCTTAGAGCGTGTTTGAAAAACCTTAAGACTTTTAAAACATGTTCTTAGAATTGTCTATTCCATCCCAGGTTTATCATCAGTTGATTCTTTGCCAGAGCAGATTCTGAATCTGATTCTGATTCTGAATCAATTTGATATTTCAAAAAGCCCAAAGAGTAGTTTAAATATTGATTTGAGGTTAACGAATAGAAATTGGTAAATTCAAACAACATAATGGACTTTAGATCTATAGAATTTACTTTTTGTCCAATAAAGTATTCCAATTTCCACTGGTACCAGTCTGCAATCATCGAGTACCAATAAGAAGTGGGTTTTCTTTTATCGCCCAGTAAAACACCCGGTAATGAAAAAGAAGAATCATTGAGTTGCAATATTTTATAAGAAAATCCTAAAAAAAACGAAGGATCAATGAAATTTATTCCCTTTGAGGGTCTGAAGATATAAGAAAAATCTATATTTGAATATTTTGTGATGTTTGGTGGCTTGGAAATTGCCGTTAAATATTTTAAGGATAATCCAGAAGAGAGATCATTTAGCCAAGAGGAAAATTCCATACTCAGATTTATTAAATTAATGGGAGTGAGGAGTTCTGATTTTATTAAAAAATCATTGCGATAACCTCGAAAAATATCATATCCAATAGTGGCTTCAGATTCGCCACTGAGGACAGTTAAATTGCGATGATTCCAAGAGCTTGGATTTAACTTTTTAAGAGTCCATAAAAAATTTTGTTTGTTTTTTAGAGATACTTCAGATGTATCTTCTTTCGATTTTATAGTAGCTCCCTTGGGCAACCGTCCTTCGATGGTGGCTTCAGATGAATATGTTTTAGTTTTTGGCGATCCTACAGCATAACTTCTTAATTTTTCATGAGGTAATGGACCTTTGATATTGAACTCTTGCCTCATCGGAATGCCGCCCTCTCCTTGAACATAAAATACAGGAAATTCAATTGGCAGGGTTATTTCCCAGGAATCAGGACCCAGTCTCTTGACACCAGTCTCATTCACGGGAAAGCTTCCAGAGGCCTTTAGTTTTATAAAATTCCTATTAGAAGTTATTATAACATCATTGAAATGAATGTGCTGAAGTCTGGTGACTATTTCTAAGAGAGCTCCAGATTCGCTTTGCGCTTTAAAATTTAAATTTTCGTTTTCTGCATTCAAAAAAACAATACCTTGGTCGCCGGCCTCTTTTCCGTTAATAATAACTTTGGCTTCATTTTGAGGATTGGTTTTTCTTTCCTTGATTCTGAGTTTATCATTTTCAGTTGAGACATAAAGTTCAGAGGAACAAAGCTCAATCTTTGTAATTCTTTCTTTTTTGACAACGCAAAATTTAAAAAAAGGTAAATATTTAATTTCTTCAATAAGTTCTTCATCAAGATACTCAGTTGTAAATAATGAAATTTCATTGCGTATTAATGAATTGGAATTTTTTTCACCCGAAACAATTTTAATTTTTTCCTTTGAAATATCTCTGCTAAAGATAGATTTCCCATTATTGTTGAAAATTAGTAATTCCCCTTCTTTAAGAAGGCCTGCAGGCCAACTAAATAGAAATCTCCCTTCGTTAAAATTATTTGGATTGAGTTCTAGATTTAGATTTAAAGTTTTCGAGTCAATTATGATGTCGCCCAGTTTGATAGATGAAGAGTCCAAAAGAGTGTATTCAAATTTTTGTGGTAAAATTTGAATACTATTAAACTCTGCCGGGAAATTTAAAGGAATTTGGGCAAGCAAAATTGAAGAAAATGAGGTGCTGACCAAAAATAATAATATTTTCAAAAATCTTAGGAACATGGGTATATGCTACAGAATATATCTGATTCGATAAAGTAATTTAGAAATTAATTTAACATACCAAGGTCTATTTTTAATACTTTCTAGACTTAGGAGTGTGGAATTCATCATATCTAATTTTGTTAATTCAAGGAATTCGTTAATTTTGTATTGGTCCTTTATTTCATATAGTATCTCCAAATCGTGTAAAAGGCTTCGATGATTCATATTATATGAACCTACAATTAAGCTGCCATTATCAAATAAAAAATATTTTGAATGGAAATGAGTTCGATTGTATTCATAGATAGGTATTCCAACTTTTAGAAGCTTTTCATAGAGACCAACGGCAGCTAATTTAACCATAAGGACGTCGGTTGGACCAGAAGTGACGATGCAAACTTGAATGCCCCGTTTTTTTGCCTTTTTTAAGGCCCTTATGAATGATCGTTTGGGAATAAAATAAGCACTGCCAATAATAATTGAAGACTTTGAACTTCTAATTTTTTGCAACAAGAATCGATATATTTTATATCTTTGAAGAAATGAAAAATTTAATTTAAAATTATTTACTTGTAAGTTGTGATTTTTAACTCTGACGTAGCCATTAAATGGCCTGAAATGATACTTATTTTGGGAAATCTGCCATATTTGTTTAAACGAATTAATAAGATCTGAAAAATTGTCATTTTCAATTCTACACCCGATATCCTGCCAAGGGATTAAATTTTTTTCTGATATCACATGATTAAGAGACCAATTTTGTGAACCGATAAAAACAGTTTTATCATCAATAATACACAGTTTGCGGTGGTTTCTTCTATTGCCAATTTTTAAAAATTTAAAAAATGAAAATATATAATTGATATTTCTCCATTTTTTAAAAGGAAAAAATAAAGGATTAAAAATGCGAAAATTGATGCCCATCTCTTCTAAATAGGTATTTGATTTATTTAAAAAGGAAATAGATCCAAAACCATCAAAGATAACTTTTACCTCCAAACCTTTTTTTTGTGCCATAGCAAGAAGTTCAATTAATTCTTTGGTTAGTGGGAAAAGTTCAAAAATGTAGGCCTCAAGATAGATGCTTTTTTCAGCAGTTTTAATTTGCTTTAAAATATCTTGATAAAATTCCAGGCTTACATAATAAAATTTAATTAAGGGCATTTTGTGTGTGAGTTACCAGATCGTGTCCTATCCAAGAAACAGACGATTTTGGTTTCCAACTGTCATGAAGCATGACATAGCCACAACTTTGGAAAACAACTTCGCTTAAAACAGAGGTAATTAGATTCTTGGAATCATGATGCAGAGCTATCAAATTATCAGAGCAATCTAACATGATTTCCATTTGAGTTTTACTCGAATGCTGAGGCCATTTTTCAAAAATACAATTTAATTTTGAATTGGCTACAGAAAAATATTGGTTCAAGTGTTTTTTTAAATCAGGAGCTGTCACATCCGGTTTTAAAAGGGACATACATTTATTAATTATATTAAGATTATTTTTGGTAGGATTTTTTTGTAGTGAATAGAGTAAGGGGTAGAGAGAAACTTCAACTCCTTGAAAAATGGAACTAGAGTTAGTTAAAATTTCAGGGCAGTTATAAACACAAGTAGAAATGCCTTTCTGTTGATACAAAAATGAAATTTCTTCCAATTTCATTTTTGCCCATCCTTGTAGGTAAGGAGTGTAAGATTGCCAGACAAGGGTATCATCAATAATAATTTCTGTTCCATGGTAACCGTAGGCCAGATAAGAAACATGCCCACCATTTTTAATAATTTTTTCTCGAAATGACTCACTCAGCTCTAAAAGATATTTATAAGTTTCAGCAGTAACCTCGTTAAAGCTTAACTGACACAATTTTCCTAAATCAGAATTCCAAAAAGTTTCAGAATTTATATGTCGATCTCCGGTTCCCTTAAAAACGCGATTCATTAAAGGCATGATAATCTTGGCTCTTGGAACGCCACCTGCCATGAGATGGGCAAAAAGAACATTTTTACCTGGTTCAATATGTTTTTCTAATTCAAGAAAGTAAGATTTGAGATTCTGTTTGAAACGTTCAATTCCTTTTTTTCGACTTTCTTCGATCAAGGGCCAATTCAGCTTTGCATTTTCCCAATCACTCAATTTGATGTCTTTTAAATAATCTACGGGAGTTAGCCCCTGACTATTTGGCTCTAAATCAAAACCCGCTTCTAAGGGAATATTGATGATTTTCTCTTTAACAAGATTTAATTCAGTTTCGTTTAAAGGGCGAAGAGTTTCTTTTTCTCGGCGGCCCACGGTGCCTTTGATAAGGGTCATTTCAATTTTAGCGGCTTCCTCAACAAGTCCATTTGCATAGCCTCTTTGGAAGAGCTCTCCAAAAAGAACAAGATAATCACCTTTTTGCCAAGGGCTTTTGGTGGGCACATTTCTTATAGGGTTTAGCTTAGGGATATAAGAACTCATCAACTCTCCTGATTTATGTAAAATAAATAAAATTAAAATTCAATCGAATAAAAAAACATATAAATATTTAGATGAATGTTAACCAGTTGTATCTATCTGGAATGACTCCATACTGGATATCTGTAAATTCCTTATAAAGTTTTGTAGATAAGGAACTATCATTAGCTTCTAACATCATTGGAAAATCTTTGTACATGAGTTCACCTACGGGGGTAATTACAGCTGCCGTTCCCGTTCCAAACATTTCCTTAAATTCACCTTTTTTGTAGGCGGAAACTAACTCGGTCATGGTAATAGGTCGTTCCACAATGGGCATCTTCCAATCCTTAAGAATTTTTAGTGTGCACTCGCGAATGCCGCCAGGAAGAATGGACCCATTTAGAGCGGGAGTTACAATTTCATTTTTGAGAACAAAAAAAACATTCATGGTTCCCACTTCTTCAATTTGATCTTTAGTGATAGCATCTAGCCAGAGCACTTGGTCGAATCCATTTTTCTTTTGTTTGGCAGCGGCATGAAGGGAGCTTGCATAGTTGGCGGCAGCCTTGATGGCACCGAGCCCCCCCGGAGCCGCTCGAATCTCTTCAGTTTCAACCCAGATACGAACACTCTTAGCGCCGCTTGTATAATAGGAACCAACGGGTGAGAGAAGAATAAAAAACAAATACTCATCACTTGGACGAACCCCTAAAAACCCTTCGGTTCCAACAAGGGTGGGTCGAATATAAAGGGCTTTTCCATTTCCTTCGGGGATCCAGTCTCGTTCAAAGGAAACAAGTTTCTTAATAGATTCAACAAACAATTCAGAGGGGACCTCGCTCATATCTAAGCGTTGACAGCCGGTATTCATTCTTTTGGAATTAAACTCAGGTCTAAAAATAGCCACTTTCCCATCATGTTGTTTGAAAGCCTTGAGTCCTTCAAAGAGAGCTTGTCCATAGTGATAAACGCAGGCAGCAGGATCCATGCTGAGGTGTGAATAAGGCTTGATTTGAAAATGGTGCCATCCTTGGTTGCGTTTAAAAGTGGCTGTAAAAATATGATCAGTGAAATACTTGCCAAAGCCCAGATTGGTATCAGGCGTTGGTTTAGGATGGGGATTTTTGTTTTTTTCAACGTTTAGATTTGCTAAATTAAATTCTTGATGCATATCGACCTTTGGTTGTAATTATTTTACATATTTGATTTGTTAATGCAAATAAAACCATCGTATAAAGTTAAACAAAATAATGATGACTCAAGACAAAAACCAGGCCTTAAATTATATTCAATACTTTAATCAAATCTATGGTGTGACTTTGATTCAGGAGACAGCTCAGAAGAAATCCAAGGAGGTAGTTCAGGAAGTAGATTCCTTTTCTAAGTCTTCATATAAAGCTGAGACTTCTTTGTCTAAAAAAATTAATTGGCAAAATGGACATGAGTTATTGCAGAAGGAACAGTCATTTGAGAAAAAAGTCTCAAAAGCAAGATACATTTTTATTAATCAAAATTTTTCGAAAGATCCTTTAATTTCTCTGTTTAAAAATGAATATTGGGAGCTTTTTAAAAAAATGGTGGCCTCCCTAGAATTGGATATTAAGGAAATAGAAGTTTGGGAGACCAATGAATCAGAGATGGGTGAGATCTATCATTTTCTATTAAACTTTGAAAAGGCGGATTTTATTTTTTTGCTTTTAGTTGAACCCATTCAAAGTCAAAATATTTATTTATTCAATAAAGCGAAGGTGCTAGAGACCCACACTCCATTGCGTATTCACGGGAATACTGATTTGAAAAGAGTTGTTTGGAACCATTTTAAAGAATTTAAGTCAAACATTAATTCTCTAAGTAAATCAGAAAATAATTCAGTAAATAGGGCATTAACATTAAATAAGTCTGCAGAATAGAGGTGTGAATGAAATGGGCCATAGTCACAGGGGCGAGTGCGGGAATTGGACTTCAAACGGCCTTGGATTTGGCTGAAAAAGGGTATTCTCTCATATTGATAGCTCGTCGAAAAGAAAAATTAGTTAATCTCAAAATCCAGATTGAAAGTGCTTTTAAAGTAAAGTGCTTGATTTTTTCATTAGACTTGCAAAACTTTGAAAAAGTTAAATCTTGGGCCCAAAAAAATAAAAAGCACCTTGAAAAAGTCAGTGTATTAATTAATTCTGCTGGGTTAGCCAAAGGATTTGATAAGTATCAAGACAGTCAATGGAGCGATATTGAGGTGATGATTGATACAAATATCAAAGGATTAATGGCATTAACTTTATGGGTGATTCCTTATTTGCAGAAAAATAAAAATGGCCATATTGTTAATTTGGGATCAGTTGCGGGTCGTTGGGTTTATCCGGGTGGAACCAGTTACTGCGCTACTAAATTTGCTATACGTGCTTTTTCTGAAGGTTTGCGCCAGGATCTTCTAGGGTCTGGAATAAGGGTGACTAACATTGAACCAGGTATGGTTCATACGGAGTTCTCGGAAGTCCGTTTAGGATCTAAAAAATTATCAGATAAAGTTTATGAAAATATGACACCTTTATCCGCCAAGGATATTTCAGAGGCGATAACCTGGGCCATAGAAAGACCAGCCCATGTCAATATTCAAGAAATGGTCATTTACCCAACGGATCAAGCACATATAGGCCTGGTTTACAGAAAGAAATAAAGAATAAACTCAAGTCAAAGATGGAGGAAATATGAATCATACAATGGAACCAATGACTTTAAGTCAAATTTTAGCGGATAAAAATTTTCGAATAGAAAAAGATACCATGGGAGATGTCAGGGTGCCAGGCCTTGCTCTTTGGGGTGCGCAAACTCAAAGATCTACGGAAAACTTTAAAATTGGTGGAGATCGCTTTCCGCGTGAATTAATAAAGGCCTTGGGCGTTTTAAAAAAATGTGCGGCCATGACGAATAACCACCTAGGGTTGTTGGATGATAAAAAAACAAATTTTATTACAATGGCTGCGGATGAGGTGATTCAGGGGAAATTAGACGCTCACTTTCCTTTAGTGGTCTGGCAGACTGGCTCGGGAACGCAAACGAATATGAATGCCAATGAAGTCATTGCCAACCGAGCCATGCAAATGCAATCCCTAACTCTGCCATCAAAAGAAATTCATCCAAACGATCATGTTAATAAAGGGCAATCCTCTAATGATACCTTTCCAACTGCGATGCATTTGGCAGTTGCTGATCAGGTCTATCATCGATTAATTCCAGCATTGGAAAAGTTTTTTTCTTCGATGATTAAGAAACAAAATGAATTTGCAGGCATTGTAAAAATTGGAAGAACTCATCTGATGGATGCGACGCCCTTAACTTTGGAACAAGAATTTTCAGGGTTTTCAACTCAAGTAAAGCATTCTTTGCAAAGGGTTAAAAATACATTGCCCTACCTTCATGAGTTGGCCATTGGTGGAACAGCCGTGGGGACGGGGTTAAACACCCATCCAGATTTTGCTGTCAAGGTGGCCGAATCAATTGCTAAGGAAACGGGGATTTCTTTTGTTACGGCAGAGAATAAGTTTGAAGCTCTAGCCACTCACGATGCCTTGGTCGAAGTCAGCGGGGCCCTCAAGAATTTAGCAGTTTCCCTGATGAAGATAGCTAATGATATCCGACTCCTTGGCAGTGGCCCCAGATGCGGAATTGGGGAGCTTCACTTGCCTGAAAATGAGCCTGGAAGCTCTATTATGCCAGGAAAAGTAAATCCCACTCAAAGCGAAGCCATGACGATGGTTTGCGCTCAAGTCGTTGGTAATGATGTCGCGGTTACTATTGGTGGAATGAATGGACATTTTCAATTGAATGTATTTAAACCAGTTATTGTTTTTAACATTCTAAATAGTCTGAGATTGCTTTCTGATGCGATGGACAGTTTTAGGGTGAACTGCTTAGAGGGAATTCAGGCGAACACTCAGCAAATTAAAAATCATTTAGACAATTCTTTGATGTTGGTAACAGCGTTAAATCCTTATATTGGCTATGATAATGCGGCTAAAATCGCAAAAACCGCTCATAAGAATGGAACTACTTTAAAACAAGAAGCTATTAAATTGGGTTTGTTAACTGCAGAACAATTTGATAAATATGTAAGACCAGAAGAGATGATTTCTCCTCTGAAGTAAACACAATGGAGCTCGATGCTAAATTCAAATATAAATTTTTTAAGTGAGAATATTCCATGGTGGAATTCTGAAAATATAAGACCCTATGTTTTTGTTAGGAATGAAAATCATATTTCACAGCCAGGCAAAAAACATCGGTTGAATTGGTTTGATAAAGAACCCATTTATAAAGACCCGCTTGATTTAGCGGAGCTGCCATTTGCAGAATATATTTACCATATTGAAAATACGGCATTTGGTCCTTCGGCGATGCCCATGCCCAGATGGGTGTTTTATGATTGTGCAGTGATGCCTGGCTTTGTCTGCGGCTTTGCATACAAGAAAGACAAACTTCCAGAGGCTTTAAAGGCGGTTCTTCCCAATTTGGCACCCATAGACTGGGTGCCCTTGTCCTTATTTATTATCATTCCCACAATGCATAAAGGAGAATGGGTTGCTCATAATTTATGCTCTTTAAATAGCTTTTTAGAAAAGAAAGATCAATTTTATGGTCTTGGATTTTTATCCAAAGCCTTTGGCTTATGGTATGCCAACGTAGAGATGTGTTCAGGCATGACCCAATGGGGAAGTCCAGCACTAAAATTGCATTCCCATTATGGTCATCTTGAAATTATTGGAGCCTATGCCCCCGTTCATTCCCATGCTAAGACGATTACCTACCGAGCTTTGGTCGATACAAATAATTGGGAATTGTTTTTTTCCAAAGAACCTGATTTAGTCTTCCTAGAACGGTACGAAAAAACGGAGCTCATTATCGATCCACAAAATGAAAAATCGATGATTGACTTACAAACAAAAATTCAGAATAAAGAAGGGCCATTTTATTTAAGTGCTTCCGAGGTTTATCAGAATAATCTCAAAACAGCTTTAAATATATATAGACCTAAGGGGAATTAAAATGAGTGATACCTTGACCAGCCAAAATGTCCTACCTCCAGTTGCGAAATCTTTTTATACTTTTTGCAAAAAATGTGATGCGGATCGATACCACAAGGTATTGGCTCATACTTCTGATACAAAGGCCAAAATTGAGTGCGAGGTTTGTCACTCTAAAAAAGTTTACACCTTGCCTAAGACGACAGCGAAGAAGGCTACGAATCCCTCAGGTAAGCCTAGCAGCGCCAAATCTCCCAGAAGAGCTATATCTGAGGGGCAAAGAAAATCTTCCCACCAAAATGAGTATCAAGCTCTTCTTGAATCGGTAGCTCAGGCTGATATGTTGGATTACAATATGAAAACAAAATTTTTGATTTCCACTAAGTTAAAACACCCTAAATTTGGTTTAGGTTATATAAAAAGTGTTCAGCCTGACAAAATTGAAGTTATTTTTCCAGATGAAGTGAAAGTCTTGATCCACAATAGATCCTAAATGAAATGTCATGGTACCAAGGATTAAACCCTGAACAGCAAAAAGCAGTGGCTCATAATTATGGGCCACTTTTGATTTTAGCTGGTGCGGGTTCTGGGAAGACCACGGTGCTGGTGGCAAGAACGGGTCGATTGATTACTGAAAAAATTTCGCCAGCAAATGAGATATTGGTATTAACGTTCACAAACAAAGCCGCCAAAGAACTTAAGCACCGAGTTTCGCAAAAGGTAGGTGCCCCTGCCAAAAAAATATGGGCTGGAACCTTTCACTCGTTTGGTCTTCACCTGATTAAAAAATATCATAAGGAGTTGGGGCTTGATTCACATTTTGGAATTATTGATACCTCTGATTCCTTTGCCATTATCAAAGAGCTTCTTAAGGAAAACAAGGTAGTAGGTCGTGATAAGTTTGATTTGGAAAATCTTTACAATTTGATTCAAAATATCCGAACTAAAAAAAACAAACAAACAGAAGCTTTTGATGAATATCATGTCATGGCAGAATTGTTAGCGCCTAAATATGAAAAAAGGCTGAATATTTTAAGTGTTGTTGATTTTGAAAGTTTGTTGTTAAAACCACTAGAGTTATTTGAAAAAAATCCTGAAATTAAACAAATTGTACAAAAACAGTTTTCACAAATTATGGTTGACGAGTTTCAAGATACAAATGACGTTCAAATGCGACTGATAAACCACTTGATTAACGACCAAAAAAATATCAGCGTTGTTGGTGATGATGATCAATCTATTTATGGTTGGCGTGGAGCGGAAGTGAAAAATATTTTACATTTCCCAAAGGAACATAAAACTTGTGAAGTCATCAAATTAGAAAGAAATTACCGATCCATTTCATCTATATTAGATTTTGCTAATGAAGTGATTTCAAAAAATAAATCCCGACATGGAAAAGTTCTCAAAGCTGAAAGTAAAAGAAAAAAAGATCATATTCCTGAATTTTTTGTTCTCGAAAATGAAGAAGATGAAAGTGAGTTTATTGGTAATGAAGTTATTAACTTTATTAAGCAAGGTTATGCCCCTTGCGATATTGCCATTCTCTATAGGTCAAATTCTCAAGGGGCTTGGATTGAAAGCAGCCTCAGAAGAAATAATGTTGATTACGCTATCAGCGGTGGGTCTTCTATCTTCGAAAGAAAAGAAATAAAAGATATAATTGCTTTTTTGCGACATTCTTTTTCTGGAAATGACGTCACCATGAAAAGAATTATAAATATTCCATCACGGGGAATTGGCGAAACAACGATCGAGAAAATGATTGAACATGCAAAGAAAAAAAATATTTCTTTTATTCAGGCGGCCAAAGAGTGGAGCCAACTTAACGTCACTCAAAAGTCAGGTGAAAGTTTAGATTTTTTATTTAATTTTTTGGAAAATTTGCCAAACAGAATTTTGGGATTTTCAGACAAAAAAGAGATGAAGTCTCAGTTAGAATTTGAAAGCTTAACTCGGGAAGCTTTAGTTATCGAAGGGAACACTCCTGGCGAAAGATTTTTGAGCCTCCTTAAAAGTATTGGCTATAAGGAATACTTGTTTAGTCTGTCAGAGGATTTAAAGGTAGGTGATAAACGTTGGGTCTTAGTAGAAATATTTTGTCGAATTATGGATTCTTACCTAAATAAGAGAGAAGTCTCTGCGGAATCATTGAAGAAATTTATTGAGAGTTTGCTGTTAAGGGAAGATGTGATGGAAGACGAAGCGGAAAAGAAAAAAGTTCAATTAATGACTTTGCATGCGTCTAAAGGACTTGAGTTTCCCGTCGTCATTCTTTGCGGAATTGAGGAAGATTTGTTACCTCATAAAAATTTAGGCCATGATATTGATGAAGAAAGAAGATTATTCTATGTGGGAGTCACCCGGGCCCAAGAACATCTCATTCTAACTAAGTGTCAAAATCGTAAAAAAAATGGAGTGATAAAGAAGGTAAGTACTTCGAGATTTTTATTGGAAGTGAACCCTCAATTGTTTAAAGAGTTTCCCATGGGGGTTCGACCTGTTTTTGGTGAGGAACGAAGTAAGTTGGTAAATGATTTTTTAAAATCCCTAGAGCGTGTTTGAAAAGTCTTAAATCTTTGTTCTCGTCGGTCGGACTCCCTGCGACTTGGCAGTGCCAAGCCTCAGTCGTCTCCCTCCTGCGGCCTCGATTTAAGACTTTTCAAACACGCTCTTAGAGTTTAAGAAATGGCAGTTCCTCAGGAAGATGCTGTCGCACTCAGTTATTCAACAGCAATTGTTTACCCTTTTTTGAAATTGAACTATAAACATAGCCAATGGAAGGTTTTATGAAAAAATCAGTTGTTGAAAAAAAGAACCTGAGTTCAAGATCATCCATGAATCTTTCTTTAATCGATCTGAGCGTTTTTCTTAAACAACCTTTGTCTTCCCTTAAAAAGGAAATAACTAATTATTTTCATCTTCAGCAAGTGCCAGCCTATTTACCTCCAGAGCTGGTCCGGGAGTTTCTAATTCACAATGGTTACAGCTACCCTCATAAAATAATATCCATTCAAATGTTGAAGGGGGGAGTCGCAAAAACGACGAGTATTTTTAATATAGGAATAAGGGCGGCCATGTATGGAGCTAAGGTTTTATTTGTTGATTTGGATCAACAAGCGAATTTGACTTTTGCTCTTGGGCACGAGGATGAAAATGTCTCTGTTTGGTTAGATATTTTTGAAAAGAAAAAAACCATTGAAGAGTGTATTTTAACAGTCAACGAAAATATAGACTTGATTCCATCGAGTTTAAATAACTCTGTTTTAGAAAGAGTCTTAATTAATTCTAATAGAAATTGGTCTCAGGCTGTTAAAGGACCACTGGATCAAGTTAAATTAAATTATGATTTGATTCTGATAGATACAGCGCCAGCATTGTCGGCTCTCAATACAGCTGTAACCGTGGCTTCAGATGAAATTATATTACCAGTGAATCCAGATAAATTTTCTATTTTAGGTTTTGAAAAAAACAGAACCGAATTAGATGAAATTAAAAAAGATTTCAAGCTAAAATGCGATTATAAGATTTTATTCACAAAATTTGATGGTAGAGAAAAAATGAGTTCGTTATTTTTAGAACAATTTATTGAAAAATATCCTGAATCCATGATGAAAAATTATGTCCGAATTTCTTCAGAAGCTAAAAGTACCCTTGGGACAACGAAATCAATTTTTTCTACGAAATCGGCCGTTAAAGAAGATTACGACTTAGTTTCTTTAGAAATTTTAGGGTTTTAATATTTGAAGAAGGGCTTAATTCAAAGGAGGCAGCATGCCAACTATAAAGGAATTTGAAATTAATAAGAAAAAGGAACTAATCAAAAAACATCAGAGGGACGCGACCACAAAAATGGAATCAAGTGGTGATACTTTTGTGGATAATCTAAAAGAGGGAGTAAAAATGCAAGCACACAAAAGAAGACCTAGTAAAGAGCCTAAGTCAGCTCCTAAACTCAAAACTGAAATTGATTCTGAAGGTATTGCTGTTGAAGACTTAAGAGCTGAGGAGCAAGTAGGAGAGCCGAATTCAGTTAGTGATTCGATCGATGATTCTTCTGAGTCAGAGGTAAAAGAAAAAGTTAAAGTAGAGTTCCCAGGAAGTTCATTGCTTCGAAGTCAGTTTTCTAAGACCTTTAACAATATGGATAAAATTGCCACTGATTGGGTACATGATGGTGATTTTGAAGGACTTGAAGTTGGCCATCCGCTTTTGCAAATAGCCGCATCAAAGTCGTTAAAAAAAGCTAAAGAATTAGAAAAAAAAGCCCAAAATACTCAAGCCTACGCGATGGCAAAAATTGGCTTTGAATATGCAAAATCTAAGCTTTTAAAGAAATAAGCTTTTAAAGAAATAAATCTATTTTACTTTATTTTCTAATCTGTCCAGTACCGTCAACAATCCAGCGTGGAGTAGTGAGGTCTTTTAAGCCTACAGGCCCACGGACGTGGAGTTTCTGAGTGCTGATCCCAAGTTCGCCCCCTAGACCAAATTCGAAACCATCTGTAAACCGAGTTGAAGCGTTCCAATACACAACGGCGGCATCGACTTCGTCTTGAAAGCGGTGAGCCTTTTTTTCATTTGAAGTGATGATTGCCTCAGAATGGAGAGAGCCATGTTTTTCAATATGTTCGATGGCGTCCTCCAGATCCGCAACGACCCGGCAATTGATAATTAAATCAAGGTGTTCAGTGTCCCAGTCTTCTGTAGTAGCTAATTGAATTGAGGCTAACTGAACATTGGATTTATTTTTTAAAATATTTAGACTTTCTTTATCGACTCGCCATAGAAGCCCAATTGATTTGGTGTGTTCATAAAGTTTTTCTATGAATAATGCTGCCAAATCTTTATGAACCAATACCGTTTCAAGAGAGTTGCAGACTCCAGGTCGTTGAGTTTTGGCGTTGGTGACGATGTCGAGAGCCATTTGTAAATTAGCTTCATCATCAACATAGGTGTGGCAAAGGCCTCTATCATTTTTGATAATGGGCATAAGGGATTGTTCCTGGACAAACTGGATCAGTTTTTCGCCGCCTCTGGGTATGACCACATCAATAAGATCAGTGCGTTTTAAAAGACATTCTACCCATTTTCTATCGTAATCTTGAATGCCATAAAAAACGGGGTAGCTTAGGTTGCAGTTTACTAAAGTTTCTTCCATAATTTTGAAAATAACTTTATTTGAATGCTGTGACTCGGATCCACCTCGTAAAATAATTCCATTACCTGCTTTGAAAGCTAAGGAAAAACATTCTAAGATCACATTGGGACGGGATTCAAAAATCATAAAAAGAATTCCCAAAGGAGCGCGAATTTTTTTTAATTGAAGTCCATTTGGAAGAGTTCTTTTTTCAACCAGTTCATGAACAGGATCAGGTTGAAGGGCTACTTGTTTTAGCCCTTCAACTAAAGATGAAATTCGAGATGGTGTCAAAGTAAGACGATCTCGAAAGGCCTGTGAACTTTCAGCTGATAATTTAGCTAAATCCTTTGAATTCTCACTTAAAATTAAACTAGATTGAGTTAATAAGTTTTTCGCAAGAGTTAAGAGAACTTCATTCTTCTTTTCAGTGGATAGTTGTCTGAGTTTAAGGGCCGAATTTTTTAAGGCTTCTAGGGCTGTTTCCATTTCTTGAGGAAGTATCACTTTATTTTTGTTTAACAAGATTTCCTCCAATTTGTGTGCCTACAGTTTTTCCATTCGCTATTTCTGTGAGGTTGTGGGGAAGATCTCCGCGGACCAAGTGAGTGATGATTTTGGACAGTCCGGCTTTTTGTGCTGCGAGAAGTTTTGAGTGCATCCCTCCCGTTCCTCGTTGAGAAAGTTGAGATGTGGTTTTTCCTTTTACAAGATTCAGATCTTTACTTGTAACTTTTGGCAAATAGGGAATGAGCTTGGCCTTTTGGTTTTTTTTTGGATCCTCATCGAATAACCCGTCGACATCGGTGAGAATCACCAAAAGTTTGGCTTTCATCATGATGGCCACTTGAGAGGCGAGAGAGTCATTATCTCCGAATTGAATTTCTTCGGTAGCAACAGCATCATTTTCATTGAGGATCGGAATCACTTTCATTTGGAGAAGTTGATTAAGGGTATTCTGTAAATTTTTTCTTGGAACAGGGTCTTTCATATCATTGGCTGTCAAAAGAACTTGAGCCCCCAACATTTGGTTGGCATTTAATGCTAAATTGTATTCTTCCATGACCAAGGGTTGTCCAATAGCGCTAAGGGCTTGCTTTTCAATAAGACTTCGTTTTGTTTTTTTAAATTTTAACTTATCAGAGGCATGGGCAATGGCTCCTGAGGTTACCCAAATCACATCGATATTTTGATCTCGCAATTTAAGAACTTGGTTCATCCAAGTACGTATGAGCAAAGGCCCGCCTTCACAAACCATTTGACTACCAGCTTTAATAACCCATCTTTCCTTTTTTTTCATAAAAACTCTCTTTGGGCCTTTAAAAAATAGATTGATATTCTATTCATAACGTCCTTAATTAAGGTTAACTAAATTTAGGAGATTAGCAATATGCTTGTTAAATATTTTTTGAGCCTTCAAGTTCTTTTTATCTTTGCAATAACAGCTCAGGGTTTTGAAGCGACCTACTCAAAGACGGCAAATAGTTGGAAATCATTTATTCTGCTTGGGGATGCCGGAGTCAAAAATAATACCACTCAGTTGCTGAAACAATCTTTAGCAGTAAACAATTTTAAAGAAATTATTAGTTTAGGAGATAATCTTTACAAACCATTTCAATCCTATGAGTATGTTTGGAACGATTGGAAACAAGAAGGCTTTCAATTTCCCTTAGTGGCTATTGGAAATCATCATTCTAGTTATGATGCGGAAGTAAGTTATTTTAAACTTCCCGGAGAATATTATGCAAAGGAGTTTAATGGCGCTCTATTTGTAGTCCTCAATTCTGATAATAAATTAAATGCAGATATTCAAGTAAGATGGCTTGATCAAGTATTATCAAATGCAAAACAAAAAATGATATTTCTCATTTACCATCACCCCTCTGTCACATTGAATTCGTATCATGCATGGGAAGATCGGCTTCGGTTTCAAACAGGAGTTCGGTCCTTAATTAAAAAGCACGCTCCTAAAATCACGGCCTTACTAAATGGTCATGAGCATTCGACAGCAATTTATCTTTTGGACAATGTTCCCATGGTCCTAAGTGGTGCTTCCTTTGAGCAATTTAAGCCTGTTCTTCCAATCTCTGCAGATCCTCTTTTCCAGGTGAGTCTGGGGTGGGGCGCCAAAGAAGGCTTTTGGTGGAGCAAATTGGATTTCAATTCAGAGACAAATGAAGTTTGGATTCACTATCTTCGTTTTGATAGACAGCCCTTTGAAACTTGCACTATTAGAATTTCACCAAAACCCATTTCCAGAGGCCGAAACTGTCAATAAAGATCTAAATTAGATCAAAAAAATCCTACCTCTTTTTTTCTGGTGAAGGACAGGATAGCTCTGCCATTTTAAGTCGTATCAGCTGTGCTCTTTTTTCAAGAGATTTTGAATTTTTAAAAGAAGTGTTTGTTATGGATAACCAAGACGTATTTGATTTTTCTTGGGGGCCAACAATTTTATTAAAACTTCCAAAACAAGTTGTTCTAATGTAGGAGTCTATACCTGGTTCCTCTTTAAGATCCTCAATGGTCTTACAGAAAAAATCTATGGCCTTGTAAAATGTCATCGCTTTATCAGATTCAAGATAAAGACTTTGGAGTCCAAAGCAAACTTTTAACCATGGCTCGGTATTGGAGTTTTTATTATATTTTTCACTAGAAATTTTTTCAATATTTCCGGACATTAAAGAGTTTTCATTTTTCGATAGAGTTTTTTCATTAACTCTGGAGTAGGTGAGGTCATTCTTCATCACTTCGAGTCTGTCATTAAATTGGGAAAAGTTGGCTTGAAAACTTTGCTCAAATTTATTGTAATATTCCCTCATAAGTTTGAGCCAAGCCCCAACAAGGGTTACTTTTCCAAGTCTTTGAATACTGAATTTACCTTCACCTAATAAGAACTGACGTACTTTGCTAATTTCAATGTAAAGGTCGGCTTTTGATATGACAGCACTTTTTGGTGTTGTATTCGCCATAAAAGACTGAACCCTATTAAAGAACTCTAAATCTGAATTTTTCTCTGACATTATTTTTGCCCAGTCCTTTAATCTTTTATCCGACTGCAGTTCCAAATATAAATTTTCAATTTTCTTATTATTATTAGATGCTAGCTGACTAGTTAAGGATGCAAGGTTCTCCTTCCAACTCTTTACATAGGCGGCGCAATTCTTGAAATCGGGAGTTTTGGAACTGATTTCAGTTAATATTTTATTTTTATAATATAAAATGGACTGGCTAGTTGACTGAATAATTAATGAGTCTAAATTAAGATTTGAGGAACTATTTCGAGGTAAGTTAGGTGTAGGTTCACTGAATATTTTTAAAGTATTTAAGTTGCTTTTTTTCATAATTTCAGCAGCTGCAGCGCATTGGTAATATAAATCAGAATTTACATCGAGAGCGGCATTGATCTTTTCAAGATATTGCTTGGCCATGCCTATTTGTTTAGCGATCTCAATAAGCTCAACTCTCTTAGTATAATAGTTATCAACCTTAGGTTTGAGCTCGGCAGGTAAATGATTTTTTAGCTCTATCAGGCTCGTTTCAATTTGTTGTTTAGAGTCTGCTATCTTTTGATTTCCTTCCGAAATTAGTACCATATAATCAATATTTTTTTGAATTTTTCTATAATCACAAACGCTTTTTAAAATAATCTTTCTTTGTTCTGGGTCTTCCAAATTGATGGCATCCTTTAAAAACATTTCTGAAACCATCTGAACTATCTGTAATACGGCTCCAGCACCAATAATAAAGGAAATGGAAACTCCCATGGTTGGAAATAAAACTTTAGCTACCATGGCAAGAGGAGCCAGATTCATCATCACATCAGATAGTTTACTGATAAAGGCCAAACCATCATTTGTTTTAAGATACTTGCCACAAATTTCGTTGCTCTGACTTGCCAAAATATTATTACTTATTGATGACACAGAACTCACAGCAGATTGAACGACTTGACTGTAATCAGTGGGATTTAGAGGCGATTGGCTATAATTTTTCCAGTAATCATTTAACTTGCTTGCCGAGTCTTGAAGTTTCTTGGCTTCCTCAACAGTATTACTGCCATTTGCGCTTTTACATTCAGTGGGTACTTTGTTCATATTTTCATTTAGCGCTTTTACACTGCCTATCAGACCTGAATATTCTGAGTTATCTTCTAAACTGCATATTTCAGCTGAATTAGCAGTGATGGTAAATAGAAAAAAAATAGTAATGGTAACCGCAATTGGCTTTTTTAAAATATTATTAAACGTGCTCATAGGACGGGGAGCTTGCATTCTTTGGACCTTGTTAAAATCAATGGATTGTTTTTTGAACTTAAATTGATGTAAAGGTCAGTGACAGATGACAAATTTAGGAATTAAAGGCCGCGCCTCTCTAACAAATCATGGGGTTAGGTTACATGCCAAAACCAGTTATTCGTGTTAATATTTTTAGAGTTAAGTAGTCCACAGCGCTGTAAGATCTTGTTTTGGAAGGACATTTCATTAGTATAGGT